>DASYBH010000203.1:0-2863 GCA_036500885.1 Candidatus Dormiibacterota bacterium | reverse complement strand
TGGAGACTCTCGCGATCTTCATGTTCCAATTGTGAGCCGCCCCGTGGCGGCGGCACCGATCAGCGGCGATCCAGGGGCGCCTCCGCGAGGTACCTCAGCGCCCTCAGGCCCGGCAGGAAGAAGTAGCCGGCGCCCTGGACCGTCACGAATCTCGGCAGCCCCACGTGGCGGCGCCGGACCGGCTCGGCCTGGACACGGAACTCGCCGCCGCTCGCTCCGTGGACGCCGAGCAGCGGGTCGTCGTCCACGTACAGGCCGGCGAACTTCGGGCTCGTCACCCACGTCGACTGGATGAACTCGAACTGGCGCGCGATGTTGGCGCACACGCAGATGAAGTGCAGGCCGCGGTCCACCCCGTCGTCCGCCTCGTCCAGCAGCGTGCCCGGCGCCACCGGCGGCCCGTACTCCCGGCCGCGGCGCACCAGGCGGTGCCGCCTGCCGACGGCGATCGACTGCTCCGTGCCCGGCCGCGGCTCCAGGGAGTCGCGGGGATTCGCGCGGCGCACGTGCGCGCCGATCGGGCAGCGCCAGCCGTTGGGATCGGTCGCGTGGTACGAGAAGTCGTTCGCCTGGCTCAGCGCCGGGTCGTCGTGCTCGGGCGCCAGCACGAGCGGCGCCCCACTCGGCCAGCGGCCGACCATTTTGGCGGCCAGCAGGGTGAGGGCGGCCGGGTCCGCGGGGCCGTCCGCGGGCCGGGTCTCGCTGTCCACCCACCGCCAGAACCCGCGCACGTCCTGGCGCAGCTGGCGCACGACCAGGTACCCGCCGTTCCGGCCCAGGTCGGGCCGGCCGGTGGCGGCGTCCCTCGGCAGCACGCCGGCCGGGTCGCCGGCCGGCGCCAGCGTGGGCCGCTCGGTGAGCTGGCCGTGCTCGTTCACGTAGCCGAGCAGGAGCTCGCCCGGCTGGATCGTGTTCATGGCGCTCCCTGCGCGGCCGGAGCCCGCGATCGCCGGCTGCGAGATGCCGTCGCGGAAGCCGAAGTGCTCCACGTCGCCCAGGTCGACCGTGTCCAGTGTCGCCACCACGCGCAGGCCGGCCGCCTCCGCCTCTCGCACGCTCGTCGCCTGCAGGCGGGACAGCGCCGGCTCGTCCGACGCGAACAGGAGCAGGAGGACGTCGACCCGCTCGCCCGCCGGCCCGCCCCAGGCCCATCGCTCCGGCGCGCTCTCCCCCACGTCGCCCAGGATGCGGCTGCGGTGAGGCGTCGCGATCCCCTCGGTGAACTCCAGCGAGAACCCGGCGAGCGTCTCCGGCGGGACGCCGATCGCGGCCAGCCCCGCGGCGGTCACTGCCACGTTGATCGCGGTCCCCTCGGCACGAGCGGACGCGCTGGTGATCCGGCCGGCGATCGCGGCCAGCCAGCGCCGGGCGCCCGCCGCGTCGCCGGCGCCCAGCAGCACGTAGCGCGCGGCCCGCAGCCGGCCGAAGCCGTAGAGCGCCAATCCCTGGATGTCGGCGACGTCGAGCGCGCCGTCGCTCACAGGAGGTGCAGCCACGCCTCGGCCTCCGTCTCGCTCATCGCCCCGCGCAGCCCCGCTCGGAGCCTCGCGTTGTCGTCCACGTTGACCGCGGTCAGGCCAGGGTAGGCCGAGTACCAGACCTGCGTCGGGATCTGCCGGCCGCGCAGGAATGCCTTGAACCCCGTCTCGTCCCGCGCCCCCGCGCCGAAGAGCCAGCGCGTGCGCGGGTAGCCGGACTGGCTGCCGAACACCCCGTTCAGCACCCAGGCGACCTTGTCGATGAAGTCGTTCATGTAGCTCTCCAGGCTGCCGTCGTAATAGCTCGTGAACAGCACCCGGCGGGGGCGGCCGAACCGCATGAAGCGCGCGAAATGCACCGTCCGCAGGCCGGCCAGGCTGCTCCGCGTGAACACATGCCGCGCGCTGTAGTTGGCGACGCCCATGAAGAGCCACGCCGTCAGGTGCCAGAACGCGCCGGGCTTGACCTCGGCCAGCGTGCTGATCTGGTTCTGCGGGCCGAGGTCCTCCTCTTCGCGCAGCTGCCGGAGACGGTTCGGGTCCAGACTGACGTCCGGCGGCGGGTCGTTCAGCTCGTGGAGGCGCAGCCACGCCAGCCACACCAGCGCCGCCGGCACCAGCACCGGCAGGAGCAGCACCAGCAGTGCCGGCACCGCGATCATGTGCGCCGCCTCGCGGACCCGGAACCCGAGCTCCGGCGCGGCGGGCGGCCCCAGCGCCCAGGACAGCGACGGGTCGCCGGCCACGTGCTCGCGGATCGCCTCCCGCACCTCGAGCGCGCTGCGGCCGCGCCACGCCGGCGCGCGGTCCAGGAAGCGCTCGATCGCGACCCGCAGCTCCGACTCGCCCCTGACCTGGTCCAGGGTCCGGCCGGCGAAGTGGGCGTAGAAGACGGCGACGTCGGTCAGGTGGGACCGCAGGTACGCCATGCGGCCCGCACGGTCCGCGACGCCGGCTTCCGGATATCCCTCGCAGTGACGGAAGACCCGGTCCAGGCAGTCACCCGCCACGTCGACCAGCTCGTCCAGTGGTGCCTCGAACGGCGCGTCGACGTCGAGGCCGAGCAGCAGGACCGGCGTGGCGCCCCCGTCCTCCAGCAGCAGCAGCCGGCCGAAATGGGTGGCCGGCAGGCGCGCGAACGGGATCGGCGAGCCAGCCCGGAGCAACTCGTCGAGCGCCCCGGCCTGGCCGGCCCTCACCCGCGCCCATACCGTCAGCGCCAGCTGGTGGGGCATGGCGCTAGATCGGGTGCTTGATGCCCCCGAGCTGCTCGATGAGCTCGAGGCGATCGAACGCGACCCGGACCTCCGCGATCCTTCCGCCGGACATGTGGAAGATGTCGATCCCGGGCACTGTCACGTGCCGCTCGGTGATGTCGATGCCCA
>DASYBH010000202.1:0-3575 GCA_036500885.1 Candidatus Dormiibacterota bacterium | reverse complement strand
GAGGATCTCGCCGGCGAGGCGTTCGGCCATCGTCTTCTCGCGGCGCTGGCGGGAGAACGTGGTCAGCCAGCGGATGGCGAGCGTCGTGGCGCGCCGTGGGCGCACCTCGACCGGCACCTGGTAGGTGGCGCCACCGACGCGGCGGCTCTTCACCTCGACCTCGGGCCGGGTGTTCTCGACGGCGCGCTTGAGCGCGGCGACCGGGTCGCCGCCGGACTTCTCCTGCACCTGCTCGAGCGCGGTGTAGACGATGCGCTCGGCCAGCGTGCGCTTGCCCCGCGAGAGGATCTTGTTGACGACCTGGGTCACCAGGACGGAGCGGTAGACGGGGTCGGGCGCGAGCTCGCGGCGGGTGGCGGGTCCGTTGCGGGGCATCCCTAGGACTCCTTCTTCGCGCCGTAGCGGCTGCGGGCCTGGGCCCGCTCGCGCACGCCCGAGGTGTCGAGCGCGCCGCGCACGACCTTGTAGCGGACGCCGGGCAGGTCCTTCACCCGGCCGCCACGCACGAGGACGATGGAGTGCTCCTGGAGGTTGTGGCCGACACCGGGGATGTAGGCCGTGATCTCGACGCCCGAGCTCAGCCGGACGCGGGCCACCTTGCGCAGGGCCGAGTTCGGCTTCTTGGGCGTGGTCGTGTAGACGCGGGTGCAGACCCCCCGGCGCTGGGGCGCGCCCTTCAGGGCAGGGGTCTTGGTCTTGGTCACCTTGGCCTGCCGTCCCTTGCGGACGAGCTGGGCGATCGTGGGCACGCGCTACCTCTCGGAAATGGAAAAGTTGGTCACCCGGTGCTGGCGCTCGCGCGCCGGCCGAAGCCGCACTGGGCAGGAGGAATATTGTAGCGGTCGCCTGGGGGCCTCACAACCGCGCCGGGCCCGGTAGCCCGGTCCTGGAGGTCGGGGTCGCCGGGAGCCTGCCCTCCGGCAAGCCGGCCGCCCCCAGCTACGCCGCCCGGGTCCCGGCGAGGGTCTCGGCCCGGCCTTCGGCGGCCAGCGGGACGGCCTGGTCCCGGGGCGCCACCAACCCGTCCCACCAGCGGTGAAAGCGCGAGTAGACGAGCGGGAGCACGCCGTCGGAGTAGAAGGCCAGGACGATCGTGCCGGCCCCGATGAAGACGTCCTGCGCGTTGTTGGGCAGGAAGCCCAACGCCAGGCCGCCGGCCAGCGCCCCGCTGCAGACCGAGACCCCACCGATCGCGACCACGGCCAGGATGAGCAGGCTCTCGAACCCGAAGAAGTTGGTGGGGGTGGCCACCGAGCTGGCGGCGCCGTAGAGCGCGCCCGCCACGCCGGCCATGCCGGCCGAGAGCATGAAGACGGCCAGCTTGGTGGTGCGCAGCGACAGGCCGAGCGTGGCGCAGGCCGCCTCGGAGTCCTTGATGCCCACCATCACCCGGCCGAAGGGCCCGCGGCGCAGGGCCAGGACGCCCATGGAGAAGAGGGCGAACACGATGGCGAGGAAGATGGTGAACGACTTG
Source organism: Candidatus Dormiibacterota bacterium (assembly GCA_036500885.1). Classification (GTDB taxonomy): domain Bacteria; phylum Chloroflexota; class Dormibacteria; order Dormibacterales; family Dormibacteraceae; genus CF-161. The sequence continues at coordinate 2,101 of DASYBH010000202.1, read as the reverse complement.
GGCGAGGTCATGTGGAGCCCGAAGATCGAGGGCTTGGGCACCGACACCGAGCCGTTGAAGCCGAAGATGGCCGACCACGGGAACAGGGCGTTGTCGCAGAGCGTGGCGAACGCCATGGTCAGCAGCGCCAGGTAGATCCCGCGCACGCGGAGGGCGGGCCAGGCCAGCACGGCGCCGACGCCGCCGGCGAGCCCCGCCGCCGCGAGCAGCCCCAACACCGAGCCGCCGCTGCCCCACTTGTACATGGCGAACGCGCCGATACCGGCGAAGGTCAGCTGGCAGAGCGAGATGAAGCCGCCGTATCCCGCGAGCGGGACGAGCGACAGGCAGACGAGGGCGAGGGACAGTCCGATCCCGAGCTTGATGATGTTGCCCACGCCCATGAACGAGGTCGCCACGATGACGGCCCCGATGAGCAGGACCGCGCCCTGGAACGAGCGCAGGAGGCTGGCGGGCGCGAGCGGTGCGTGCCGCTGCGGCGCGCCGGTGCGCAGGCGCAGCGCGGGCAGGGCGAGGATGAAGATGAAGAGGAGGACCGACGGCACCGACAGCGTGAGGATGCCCTGGACGGGCGTCGAGGCCCAGAAGCTCCCGCTGTTGGGCACGTACCCCTGGGCGTAGGACGACGCGAGGCCGACGATGAGGCCGCCGGCGAAGGTGAGCGGCAGGCTGCGCAGCCGCCCGAACACGGCGGCGGCGTAGGCGTCGATGACCAGCAGCGTGAGGATCAGCGGCTGCAGCTGGATCCGGGGCGCGACGAGGATGCCGGCGATCGAGGCGAGCGAGGCGCCGATGGACCAGCTGAGGGTCGACAGCTGCCACGGCCGGCCGCCGAAGAGCCCCACCAGGGGCCGGTTGTCGACGACGCCGCGCATGGCGATGCCGGTGCGGGTCCGATAGAGGAAGAGGCGCAGCCCGACGGCGATGGCGATGGCGGCGCCGACGGTGATGACCTCCTCGTAGTCGATGTGCACGCCGAAGAGGGTGAACCCGTGGAAGCCGAAGAACTGGGGCACGGACCGGGCCGTGGGCTTCCAGATGTAGTTGTTGACGAGCCCGAAGAGGAGGAGCGTCAGTCCCACCGTGACCGCCAGCGTCGTCGCGACGTTGGTCGGGTCCATCCACTGGATGATCGTGCGTTCGATGAGCGCGCCCATGAGCGGCGCCAGCACGCACACGGTCAGGAACAGCGACAGCGCCTGGTTCAGGTGCCAGCCCACCGAGAGCTGCCAGTAGACGAACGCCATGAACATGCCGATCGCGCCGTGCGCGATGTTGAAGATGCCCGAGGTGGAGTACGTGACGACGAGGCCGCTGGCCGCGACGGCGTAGGCCGAGCCCAGCACGAGGCCGATGACCGTGTACTCGAGGAATGCGTGCACCGCTGCTCAGCGCTCGGTCGCGGGGTTGCCGATGGGGACCATGCGGATCAGTACTGGACGTAGCCGCTGTTGCAGTCGTAGGTGTTCGGCGCGGTCGGGTAGGCGCGCACGAAGGCCCCGTTCTGGATCTTCTCGTAGAAGAAGCACTTCGAGGGGACCTTGCCGCCGATGTTGGTCGGCGGCGTCACGCCGCCCCCGGTCCAGTCGGTGATCGCCTGGATCTTCGCGATGAGCGCCGGGCGGGTGAGGGCCGGGCCGACCTGCTTCGCCGCCTGCTCGAAGGCGAGGCCGGCCGACCAGGCCAGCATGGCGAAGATGTCCTTGTGCCAGTTGCCGGCGCCGGCCACCCGGTCCATCCACTGCACCATGAGCTGGAGACCCGGGTTGCTGGCGGTGTCCTCGTACCCCGCGGTCGCCGTCATCGCCACGAGGTTGCCGTTGGACTCGGGCGCGGTCTGCTGCGCGAAGTGCGGTGAGTACTCCTCGGAGATCCAGTCCACGACCTGGGGCGCGTAGTTGGCCTGCTGCATGGCCTGGAGCAGCCGCTCGGCGGAGTTGTCGTCGGAGTACTCGGAGACGTATTGGCTGCCCTGGCTCTGCAGCTGCTGGACGATGGTGCCGTAGTTGGCGTTCGTCGGCGTCGTCGCGATGCCGTTGGCCGGCGTGTACACGAAGCCGACGCTGGTGTTGGCCTGGATCTCGTGGGCGGCCTGGCTCGC
>DASYBH010000201.1:0-3521 GCA_036500885.1 Candidatus Dormiibacterota bacterium | reverse complement strand
GGTCGTAGGAATAGCGGAGGTCGGCGTCGTTCGCCCAGCCGTTCGACTCGCGCTGGACCGTGGTCTCCGAGAGCCGGCGCGTGGCGACGTCGTAGGAGAAGTTGAGCGCGGACCACTTGCTGTTCTGGCTGAGCCCCAGGTCGTAGGTGGCGGGCAGCATGTCCGGCGTCCACAGCGTCTTCTCCACGTAGTCGCTGCTGCCGAAGGTGCTGGCCGGCAGGCCCAGGCTGTCGTAGGTGTGGGTGACCGTCTCGGCGGGCAGGCCGCCGCCGGCCGGGAGCGACTCCGTGGCCAGCGTGCCGTCCACGTTGTAGGTGGTGGCGAAGCGGTACGTCCCGCCGAGGGCGCCCTCCGTGGCCGGTATGCCGATCTGGATCCCGGTCGGCCGGTAGGCGCTGTCGTAGCCCGTGACCGTCTCCGTGTAGGCGCTGCCGTTGAGGTAGCGGGTCGAGGAGACGGGGAGCCCCTTCGCGCCGCCGATGCTGTCGAAAGTCCAGGCCGCCACCTGGTTCGAGCTGCTCGGCGCGGCGCCGCCCGTGGTGTCGTACTCGCCGGTCGTACGGCGCAGGGCGTCGTAGGTGGTCGAGACCGTCTTGCCCCTGGCGTTGGTGGTCGCGACCAGCTGGCCGAGGTCGTCGTACGCGCGGGTGCTGGTGCCGGTGTCGGGGTCGGTGGTCTGGATCGTGCGCCCGAGCAGGTCGTAACCGCGGGACCACCGGTTGCCGGCGGAGTCGGTGACCGTCGCCAGCCGGCCCGCCGGCGTGTACGTGTAGATGGTGGCGTCGAACGCGCCGGTCGGCGTCGAGGCGTGGTACTGGTCCTGCTCCGAGGTGCGGCCGCGGGCGTCGACGACGCTCGTGGTGACGGTGCCGCCCTGGGGCGGAGTCATGGTGACCCGGTCGCCGCCGTACGCGCCGGTCGTCTGCCACTGGAAGGCGCCGTTCGAGTAGAGCGCCTGGGCGGTCTTCCGGCCGGCGCCGTCGTAGGTGCTCACCGTGTAGGAGGGAACCTGTGACTGGCTGACCCCGAACAGGGTGGCGGACGGCGCGCCGGTGACCGCGTAGGGGCGGTTCTCGGTCACCACCTCGCCGCGCGAGTCGTACAGGGTGTCGGTGACCAGCATCGCGCCGCTCACCGCCTCCGCCACCTGCTGGGTCTGCCGGGGTCGGAGCAGGCCGTCGTAGAGCTCGACGCCGGTGACGGTGAGCCCGCTGCTCGCGTTGATCAGCACGCTGGTCGTGACCGCCGCCGGGGCCGTCGCGCTGACCCGATACGCGTAGGTGACGTTGGGCTTCGCGCCCGACGCCCTGGACTGGCCCGGCTCCCAGGCCGCCGTGAGCCGGCCCAGCGGGTCGCGGGCGAGGTCGGCGCGCTGGCCGTTGGCGTCGATGACGTCCACCGGCAGCCCCCTGCCCGGGTCCAGGTCGGTGGTCGAGGTGAAGCCGAGCGGGTTGGTGACCACCGTCCGCGTGGTGGCGTCGCCCGCGCCGTAGGCGCTGGAGTAGGTGGTGCTGGTCGTGTTCCCGGCCGCGTCCCTGCTCGAGGTCACCCGCCCGAAGCCGTCGTACGTCTCACGCGAGGCTGCCACCCAGTGGTCGGCCACGCCGGGGTCGCCCGCGCTCCAGTGGTCGGTCTCGCTCACGTTCCCGTGCACGGGCGACGCGCCGAAGGCGCCGCCGTCGTAGAGGTACCTGGTGTCCGAGACCAGCGCGCCGGAGGAGCCGCAGGCGGCCGCGCGCACCGTCTGCTCGTCCATGTAGTCGAGCAGCCAGGCCGAGCTGTTCTGGACGTAGGTGTTGACCGTGCAGAGCTGGTCGCTCGTGGTGCTGATGTCGCCCAGGTCGCTGGTCTGCGTGACCAGGCCCTGGCTGTTGATGGTGTTGTCCACCTCGGTCCGCCGCACACCGCCCGAGGCCAGGTCGGTCCGCCCGTGGACCGCGGCCACGCCCTCCAGCTTCGCGCTCAGCGTCCCCCAGCTCTTGACGTTGTCGGCGGTGCTCGCCGACAGCCACGGGTCGTGGATCGTGCCGCCCACCTCGGCGCCGCCTGGCCCGTCGTAGACGATCACTTCGCGCGTGAACCCGAGCAGCCGCTCCGAGTCGGGGATCGACGTGCCCGCGGAGTCCCTGACGGTGGCGCTCAGCGTGGTTCCGCCCGGCAGCTGGTTGCCGTCCATGCCCCGCATGAACGTGTGGTCGGTCTCGCTCCGCGTCTCCGTGGACGAGCCGGTCACCACCTTGACCGTCTGGTAGCCACGCCACTGCGAGTACGACTTGTACTTGGTGGGCACCAGCCCGTCGTCGTTGTCGTAGTGCCAGGCCGCGCCCCCGACGTAGGTGTAGCTGAAGACCTGGTCGTCGAGTGAGGCGCCCGTGTTGTCGTGCACCGCCACCGTCCCCACCATGTACTTGTAGAACCAGGAGTCCACCGGCGCCGCGTTCACCTGGGGGTCGCCCGGCGACCACCACTGCTCGAAGCAGGGCAGCTGGTCGGTCGAGGGCGTGGGCCTGCTGCTCCCGCAGTTGGCCGCGTCGTAGGTGGCGCTGACCTGCGCCCCGGACTCGGAGGTGATGCTGGCGACGCGGTACTTGATCATCGGCCCGTAGCCGTCGCCGGAGACCCGGTTGGGCATGCCGGTGTCGTTCATGATCGACACGGAGGGCAGGCTGGCCGTGCCCCCGCTGTGGCCGGTGTGGATGATCGAGGACAGCCAGAGGTCGTCGGTGTCCGCCGACAGGAACAGGTGGCCCAGGCTCCAGCTGTCCACGTCCACGTACCCCGCCGAGCCCTCCCAGACCTGCGTGCTGATCCCCGTCAGCATGGACTGGGTCCAGAACGAGGGCGACTGGTGGCCCGTCGCCCCGCAGCCGCTGCCGGAGCAGAACAGGTCCCACGGCGTGTCCGGCCAGAACTGGGCGGTGTGCGTGGAGCAGCTGGAGCCGGACAGGCAGCGGTCTCCGTAGCTGAACGTCACCCGCATCGGGATGTGCGCGTAGACGTTGCTCGACTGGGAGGAGTAGCCGACCTGGGTCAGGGTGCCGCCCCGCGTGTAGGGCTTGGCCGTGCCCGGCGTGGTCGCCCTGGAGTCGAACAGGTAGGAGTTGGACTCCGGGCTGTAGAAGTACTCGCGGGCGTTGCCGTTGGGGTCCACGACCAGGTCCAGGTTCCAGCGCCAGGCCTGGTAGCACATCGAGGAGGCGTAGTCGGTGCCGTGGCAGGGATCGCCCGCGTTCATGCCCACCACGGGGACCGTCCAGGCCGAGTTGGTGGCCTGGTCCCCGCTGGCATAGCCGGGCAGGTGGTTCAGGCCGAAGAAGTACTGGGTGCCGTCGTCCGTCGTGACCTTCCAGTGCTGCCCGCTGCTGGCGCCGTTCGGCGCACCGGTGAGCAGCTCCACGCGGGAGCCGTCGTCGTCCTTCAGCCGCCACGTGCCAGAGCTGTCGTCCCTGACCAGCTCGGTGGTCCCGCCGTTCAGCGACAGGTAGGCGTTGTCGCCGCCCCAGCAGAGGTCGCCGGTCTTG
>DASYBH010000200.1:0-7246 GCA_036500885.1 Candidatus Dormiibacterota bacterium | reverse complement strand
GCCAGGCTGCTGCTGCGTGAGCGGGGTGTCGGCGTCGCGCCCGGGTCGGCGTTCGGCGCGGTCGCGAGCGGCGCGGTGCGCATCAGCCTGGCCAGCTCCGACCAGGACCTCCGCGAGGGGGTCGGCCGCCTCTGCGAGCTGGTGACCGAGCTGGCGCGCGCCTGACGCCCGGCCGCCGGGTGTACCCGGCCGGCGAGACGCTACGGACGGCGTTGGGGCACGGGGCGGGCCGGCGGCGCGACTCGGGTGTCGCCATCGGGACTGGCGAGCCGCCGCTCGAGGTCGCCGAACGCGTCGATCAGCTCCGCCGCCTCGAAGGCGCGATTCCGTGAGCCGGCGCGGACCTGACGCAGGATGCCCGCCTCGGCGAGCTGACCGATGGCCGCGTTCGTCGCCTGGTAGCTGCGACCGATCATCGAGGCGGCACCCGCGACGGTGAGCACCGGCGTGCCCGGCAACAGGTTCAGCAGCAGGTCCACGGCGGATCCGCGGCGGACGCCGCGGATCCGTGCCCGCCAGGTCACCTGGAGCCCGCGGACGGTGTCCTCGTACGAACGAGCGTCGTCGACAGCCCGGCGGGTGGCGGTGGCGAAGAGGCTGATCCAGTCGTCGAGCCCCTCCCTCGCCTGGGCCTGGTCGGGGTCCCCGAGGTATCGGGTGCGGGTGAGCCCGTTCACGTAGTCCTCCGACCAGGTCGCGAGGACCAGCGAGATCGGAGGGAGCACACGGGAGACCAACCCCCGCTGCCGGAGGATGACGTGGATGAGCGCCCGACCCGTCCTCCCATTGCCGTCGCTGAAGGGATGGATCGTCTCGAACTGAGCATGCGCGATCGCGGCCTGCGCGATGGCGGGCAGGTGGTCCTGGTTGCAGAAGGCGCAGAGATCCTCGAGCAGGCCAGGGACCTCCTCGGGCGGCGGCGGCACGAAGGCCGCCTGGCACGGGTTGTAGCTGCTGCCCCCGATCCAGTTCTGGCGGTCCCGGATGACCCCACCCTGGTCCTCCAGCCGCGTCCCCGCCACCAGGCGGCGGTGGACCTCGAGCAGGTCCTCGACGCGAAGCGGCTCTCCGCCGCCGAGGGTCCCGATCGCCCACGACATGGCGTTGACGTTGCCGAGGATCTCCTCGGCCGTGATGTCGTGTCCGGGGTCACCGGCCGCACGCGCCGCCTCGGCACGGAGCAGCCGGCGGCCACCCACCTCCAGGCCCTCGATCCGTGAGGACGCCACCGCCTCGGCGCGGAGGAGCAGGCGGGCCAGCCCCTCCGAGTCGACCAGGCTCGTCGCCTCCAGGTCGAGCCGCTGCACCGCGGTCTCCGCATCCGCGATATCCGCCGCGACGTCGCCGCGAAACACGAACTTGCGACCCGAGAGCCGGTCGGGCAGGTAGGCCTCGAAGTCGCAGCCCAGACGATCACGCCGCGGGAGGCCCGAGGCGAGGGTCGGCTGCCAGCGCCGGCGAACCTGACTTGCCATCCGAGTTATTCAAGGTTATCACGCAACCTTGAATAACCGGCCGCGCCGTTCAAGGTTGCCCCGAGCACACCGCACGCGTGGATCCCCGGCTCAGTGGCGCTCCAGCAGTGCCACCGACTCCACGTGGTAGGTGTGCGGGAACATGTCGACGACGGCGGCCCTGCGCACCCGGTAGCCGCCCCGCACGAGGAGCGCGATGTCTCGCGCATGGGTCGCCGGATCGCAGCTCACGTACACGAGGCGGTCCGGCCCGAGCCGCAGCAGCTCCGCGATCGCCCCCGGCTCGCAGCCGGCGCGCGGCGGGTCCAGCACCGCCGCCCGGTGCTGCCCGACCCGCACGCCGCGCAGCGCGGCCTCCACCCGGCCGGGCAGCGTCCGCAGGTTCGCGATCCCGTTGATGCGCGCGTTGACCCCGGCCAGGCGCATGGCGACCGGGTTCTCCTCGATCGCCGTCACCGAGCCGGCCCGACGCGCGACCGCCAGCCCGATCGTCCCGATCCCGGCATAAAGGTCCAGCACCGCGTCATCCGGCCCCGGCGCCAGCATGTCCAGCGCCGTCTCGTACAGGACCAGCATCTGCCGGTAGTTGGTCTGCACGAACGTGTCGCTCCGCACGCGGAAGGTGAGGCCCCAGAACTCCAGGCTCATCGAGTCGTCCAGCAGCACGAGGTCCGGGAGCAGCTCCGCGACCCGGCCGGCCAGCTCCACGCCCGCGCCCTGCTCCTTCCGACCGCGGTGCTGCGCCCGCCAGAGCAGGCCCCGGCCCGTGGGCTCGACGGTCAGCAGCACGGTCTGCAGCCCGCGCGCCCCGAGCTCGGTCGCCGCCTGTGCGAACGCCAGCATGCCGCGCTCGATCCGCTCGTCGTGGATCGGGCAGGCGCCGATGGGAAGGACGCTGTGCCGGCGCATCCGGTGGAACCCCAGCTCGACCGTGCCGTCGGCGCGGTGGGCGGCCTCGAACTCGCCGCGGATCCGGTAGCGCCAGGGGTCCCGCATGCCGAGCACCGGCGTGTCGAGCGGCAGGCGCAGGCCGGCCCCCTGCCACGCCTCGGCGACCACCCGGCGCTTGAACTGCAGCTGGCGCTCGTAGCGCGCGTGCTGCCACTGGCACCCGCCGCACTCGCCGAAGTGCGGGCAGGGAGCCTCCACGCGGTCGGGCGAGGCCTCCAGCACCCGCCCGGCGTGGGCGATGGCCAGGCCCCCTCGGCGGCCGGTGGGCTCAGCCTCCACCACCTCGTCCGGCAGCGCGTAGTAGAGGAGGACCGCACGACCGTCGTCGTGGGCGATGACCGCCCCGCCGTGAGCAGGATGCTCCCCGCGCAGGATCATCGCAGCCAGTATCCGGCAGGGTCGTCGTTGGGCCGGAAGCCCGCGGCGCCGGCCAGCTGACAGGCCAGGTCGAAGCCCCTGGCGATGCGCTCGGGATCGTGGGCGTCGCTGCCCATCGAGACTGCACGGCCGCCCTCCTCGACCCACCAGCGCAGCACGGTCGAGCCCGGGCACAGGCCGCGGTGCGGCTCGGCTCCCCGCGTCGTGTTCAGCTCCAGCACCGATCCCCGGGCCGCGGCGCAGCGCAGCACCGCGCGGATCTCCTCCTCGTGGTCCTCCTCGCGGAACGGCCGGTCGTCGTGCGGCCAGTAGCGCTTGGGGTAGTCCAGGTGGGCGAGCACCTCGAACGGCTGGCTGCTCTGCGCCAGGGCCAGCAGGTCCGCGAGGTACAACCGCAGCGTCTCCACCGCCCGCTCCGGCGAAAGCAGGTCGCCGCTGCTGACGTCGATCAGCTCACCCTGCCAGGGCACGCAGTGCACCGAACCGAGCACGCGGTCCAGCGGCCCGCTGGCCAGCACGGCCGCCGCGTCGTCCGGGAAGTGGTGCGGCTGGCCCAGCTCGACCCCGCTGAGGACGCGCAGGCCCGGGAAGAGCGCCCGGCAGCGCTCGACCTCGGCCCGATAGGCGGCCACGTCCAGGGGGTGGAAGTCGGGATAGCCGCCGCCGGTGAAGTCCGCGTGCTCGGTGAACGCGATCGCGGGCAGCCCGATCTCGACCGCCCGGCGGCAGGTGGCCTCCATGTCGCCCCGAGGGGCGTCCCAGGAGAACTGCGTGTGCACGTGGAGATCGGCTGCCGGGGCGATGAGTCAAGATTACTCGCCGCTCGCAGCCTCCGCCAGAGCCCACGGAGTGGGCCGGCCGCTCTCCTCAGCGGCCGCGGGCGCCGGTATCCACCGACGCAGCGCAGCGAGGTCCTGGGGGGCGCGTTCGCGGTGGATCTTGGCACCGGTGTCCCCCCAGATAGGCCAATTAGCCGATGACCTGGCCCGCCAGCTCCGGCTTCTGCGTGGGCGCCCTGGCGCCCGTCGGGCCGGCCTCCTGGGTGACCGCCACGGTCCTGACGGCGCCCAGAGAGCGGCTGACGGCCAGCGTGACCCTGCCGTCGTGGTTGGGCGTGAAGACTCCGGCCGGGATCGGACGGTTCGACGCGTCGATCAACCACAGCTCGTATACCATGCCCTCCCGCGGCTGCGGCACGCCTGTGAGCTCCACGACCGCGGCGTTCTGCCTCATGAGCTCGGTGACCGTGCCGCTGGCGCCGGACATCGCGCCGGTGCCGACGAGAGGGTAGCGGGCCGGCGCCTGGTCGAGCTGCCCGGCCAGCCTCACGTTCCAGGCAACCAGGACGAACACCACGATCGCCAGAGCGGCCACCGCGGCCCAGTACATCACCGGGAACCCGGCCGCGCCACCGCGGCCGATGCCGGAGCCTCCACCACCCGCGCCCCGGCGCGGCAGCGCGATGATCCGGGCGGCCGGGGTCGGCTCGGACTGCTGCGGCGTGACGGCGGCCACCGCCAGGATGCGCGCGCGCAGGCGTTCGGGCGGCGCCATCTCGTCGACGGCGAGCGGCAGGGCGTCGACCGCCGGCATCAGCCGCTGCGCCAGGGCGCGGCAGCTCGGACACGCCACCAGATGAGCCCTCGCCACCTCGGCGTCCCTCTCGTCGCAGGCGCCGAGCACGTACTCGGCGACCAGTTCCTCCAGCCGGTCGTGGTCAGCCGTCATGGAGGAACCCGCGACCATGGAGGTAGGAGTTCAGCTTCTCCAGGGCCAGCCGCATCCGGCCCTTCACGGTGCTCAACGGTACCCGGATCATCTCGGCGATCTCCCGGTGACTGTACCCGCCGAAGTAGGCCAGCTCGACCGCCTGCCGCTGCTCGGGCGGCAGGCTGGCGAGCGCTTCCCTGATGACGTCGCGCTCGAGGGAGGCGGCCACCTCACGCCAGGGGTCCGAGCCGGCGCCCCGCGCCTCGGTCTCGAGCGGGATCTCGCGCTCCTGGCGCTCGTGCGCGCTCCGGCCCCTCAGGTAGTCGATCGAGCGATTGCGCACCGCGGTGATCACCCACGTCCGCAGCGAGCCGCGATGCGAGTCGAAGCGCCCCGCGCCGTTCCACAGCTTCAGAAAGGCGTCCTGGACGACGTCCTCCGCCTTGCCCGGATCGCCCAGGATGCGCACCGACACCGAGTACGCCAGCGGCCCGTAGCGATCGTAGAGCCGGGCCAACGCGTCGACGTCGCCCGTCGCCAGTGCCTCCGCCAGCTCCACATCGCGATCACCATCCATCAAGCGGATCGCCACGCAATGAGATACGGAGTCCGGGTCCCATCGGAGACACGGAGTCGATCAGCCCTGCAGGCGGCTCTGCAGCAGCCTGTTGACGACCTGCGGATTGGCGCGGCGGTCGGTGGCGGCCACGACCCTGCCGACCAGCGGCCCGATCGCCCTGGTTTTCCCCGCGCGATAGTCCGCCACCGCCTGCGGGCTCTCCGCCAGCACGCGATCCACGATGACGATCAGCTCGGCCTCGTCGCTGACCTGCGACAGCCCCCGCTCGCGCACGACGTCGCCAGGCGCCCGGCCGCTCGACTGCGCCTCCGCGAGCACCTCCAGGCCCTGGGCGTGGTTGATCGTGCCGGCCACGACGAGCCCGATCAGCTCGGCCAGGCGGCCGGCGGCCAGCGTGGGCTGCTCACCGATGATCCAGTTGGCCGCCTGCTTGGCGGGGGCGCCCGCCGCGACGCTCGCCTCGAACAGGTCGGCCGTGGCCGCCTCCTGGGTGAGCTGCCCGGCGTCGTACTCCGTGATGCCGTACCGCTCGACCAGCCGGGCGCGCCGCGCCGCCGGCAGCTCGGGCAGCGAGGCACGCACCTCCTCCACCCAGGCCGGGTCCAGCTCCATCGGCGGAAGGTCCGGCTCGGGGAAGTAGCGGTAGTCCTGCGCGTACTCCTTCGAGCGCTGCGGGTACGTGCGCTGCTCGGCCTCCGACCAGCCGCGCGTCTCCTGGACCACCTCCTGACCGGACTCCAACCGTTCGACCTGGCGCCGGATCTCGAACTCGATGGCGCGGTGCAGCGCGCGGAACGAGTTGATGTTCTTGAGCTCGGTCTTGACGCCCAGCCGGTCGGAGCCGGTGGGGCGGACGGAGACGTTGGCCTCGGCACGCAGCTGGCCCTTCTCCATGTCGGCCTCGGAGGCGCCGATCGCCCTCAGAATCGCGCGCAGCGCCATCGCGTAGTCCCTGGCCTCGTCCGCGCTGCCGAGGTCCGGCTCGGTCACGATCTCCATCAGCGGCACGCCAGAGCGGTTCAGGTCGACCAGCGACTCGGCCGCCGACTGCAGGGCGTCGCCCGCGTGGAGCAGCTTGCCGGTGTCCTCCTCCAGGTGCACGCGCGTGATGCGGACCGTGCGGCCGCCCACGTCGATGCTCCCCCCGACGCACAGCGGCATGTCGTACTGGCTGATCTGGTAGCCCTTGGGCAGGTCCGGGTAGAAGTAGTTCTTGCGGTCGAACTTGGTGTGCCGGGCGATGTCGCCGTTGAGCGCCAGGCCGGTCCGCACCACGAGCTCCACCGCCCGCCGGTTGACGACGGGCAGCACGCCCGGCATGCCCAGGCACACCTCGCAGACGCTCGCGTTGGGCGGCGCGGCCAGGTAGTCCGACGAGCAGCCGCAGAACATCTTGGACCGGGTGGCGAGCTGCGCGTGGACCTCCATCCCGATGACGGCCTCCCACTCAGGCATCGCGCACCGCCTCGTAGGCGCGGGCGACGCGCAGCACGGTGGCGTCGCCCCACTGCGGGCCCAGGATCTGGAGGCCGACCGGCAGTCCCTCAGACGTGCCGCAGGGAACGCTGATCCCCGGCAGCCCGGCCAGGTTGCCCGGCAGCGTCAGCACGTCGTTCAGGTACATCGCCATAGGGTCGTCCACCTTGGCCCCGATCGGGAACGCGACCACCGGCGAGGTGGCCGCCACGATGGCGTCGCACCGCCCGTACGCCCGCTCGAAGTCCTGAGCGATCAGCGTGCGGACCTTCTGTGCCTTCAGGTAGTAGGCGTCGTAGTAGCCGGCCGACAGCGCGTAGGTGCCGAGCATGACGCGCCGCCGCACCTCGGTGCCGAAGCCCGCCCGGCGCGTCCGCAGGTAGGTCTCCAGCAGCGTCCGCGCCCCGGCATCGCGCGCGCCGTACCTGACCGCGTCGAAGCGGGCCAGGTTGGACGAGCACTCCGCCGGCGCGATGATGTAGTACGCGGCCAGCCCGTAGTCGGTGTGGGGCAGATCGACCTCCACCAGCTCGGCGCCGCTCCGCTCCAGCTGCAGGACCGCCTGCTCGACGGCCGCCTTGACGCCCGACTCCATGCCCTCGACCTGGAAGTACTCGCGGGGCACGCCCAGCCGGAGGCCTTCGACCCCCCGCTCCAGGTCGGACAGCAGGTCGAC
>DASYBH010000199.1:0-5191 GCA_036500885.1 Candidatus Dormiibacterota bacterium | reverse complement strand
GGTCCGAGCGCACGTGCGCGTAGAAGACCTGGGTGAGACGGGACAGGGCGGCTGCCCCACCAGCCCACTCGTAGAGGGAGGGCTCATTGGGATCGTGGCTCACGAACGACGAGTGTAATGATGTAAGCGCCCCAGGCGTAGAGGCCGTCTCTGGCCAGGTGACCGGCACGGCATCTGGCCCATCGGTGGTCAACGATGCCTTCTCAGCGATCTCCAATCTCGCCTGGCTATCGTCGCTTGCCATGATTCCGAGCGGTCCTGCCGTCGTGAGCGCCGCGGCCGGGACGGTCGAGCGGCCGCTCTGGGCCAGCCGCACGCTGTACTGGCTGGTGTTCGCCGGCAACGGGGCCATCGTGCTCGCCTTCTGGTGGGTCAGCACCGGCACGCAGCCCATGCGCAGCTCCGGCGACGCCCTGAACGCGATCGGCCGCGTGACCGGCCTGCTGGGCACCTACCTCGTGCTCTGGCAGCTGCTGCTGATGACCCGCCAGCCCTGGCTGGACGCGGCCTTCGGGCTCGACCGCCTGGCGATCCTCCACCGCTGGAACGGGTACCTGGCGCTCGGGCTGCTCGTCGCCCACGCGGTGTTCCAGACCCTCGGCTACCAGCTCATCGACGGCCTCGGCACGATCCCGCAGCTCTCCGACTTCATCACCGCCTACGACGGAGTGCTGCCGGCCATCGCCGGGCTCGCGCTGCTCGTGGCCGTTGTCGCGGTCTCGATCACCCTCACCAGGCGCCGGCTCGCGTACGAGACCTGGTACTTCGTCCATCTCTACACGTACCTCGGCATCGCCCTCGCCTTCGCTCACGAGGTGGCGGTCGGTGCGGACTTCATCGCCAACCGGGCATTCACCGCCTACTGGCTGCTCCTGTACGCGGCGGTCGCCGCCTGCCTGCTGTGGTTCCGCCTGGCGCTGCCGCTCCTGCGCTACCAGCGGTACCGGTTCCGCGTGGAGCACGTCGTCCGCGAGGCGCCCGGCGTCGTCTCCGTCTACGTCGGCGGCCGCGACCTGTGGAGCCTGCCGGCGGAGGCCGGCCAGTTCATGCTGTGGCGCTTCCTGGACCGCGACCGATGGTGGCAGTCCCACCCGTTCTCGCTGTCGCTGCCCCCGGGCTCCCGGCACCTGCGGCTCACCGTCAAGCGGATCGGCGACTTCTCCGGCGCCATCTCGAGGCTGAGACCAGGCACGCCGGTGCTGGCCGAGGGCCCGTTCGGCAGCTTCACCGAGCGCTCGTGCGTCCGTCCGAAGGCGCTGCTGATCGCCGGCGGCGTGGGGATCACCCCGCTCCGGGCCCTGACCGAGCGACTCGCCGCACTGGGCAAGGACGTCTGCCTGCTGTACCGGTGCCACCGCGAGCAGGAGATCGTCTTCCGCGACGAGCTGGACCGGCTGGCCGCGGCGCCCAACGTGCGCGTCGAGTACGTGCTCGGTGAGCGGCGCACGGGCCGGCGCGGCGGCGACCCGCTCCGCCGGTCGGAGCTGCGCCAGCTGGTGCCGGACCTGGCGCAGCGGGAGATCTACGTCTGCGGGCCCCCCGGCATGACTCACATGGTGCTGGAGAGCCTGGACCGGCTCGACGTCCCGCGCCAGCAGGTGCACACGGAGGCGTTCCGACTGTGAAGCGAGCACTCACCGCCCTGATCGCGACGGTCGCCGGTGTCGCCTGGCTGGTCACCTTCAGGGTGACGCCGCACGCGCGGCCGGTGGCGGCAGCGCCGGCGCCGAGCCAGCCCGCGGCAGCGGCGTCGGAGACGCCGGCGCCGGGGGCCGACACGGCCACGCCAACGCCCACTCCGACGCCGGCTCCGACGAACCGGCCGGCCAACGGCACGTTCACCGGGCCGGTCGTCTCCACCAGGTTCGGCGACGTCCAGGTCCGGATCGTCGTCTCCGGTGGCCGCGTCACCGACGTCACCCCGGTGCAGATGCCCACCGACCGGGCCCGGTCGGCCGAGATCACGCGGTACGTGACGCCCGTCCTCCATTCGGAGGCGATCCAGGCGCAGAGCGCGCGCATCGACATCATCTCCGGCGCCACGTACACCAGCGAGGCGTACGCGGAGTCGCTGGACGCCGCGCTCCGGCAGGACCACCTGGCGTAGCGCCGGTGCGGCAGACCCGGCAGGTGATGGGGATGCCGGTCACCGTGGACGTGCGCGACGCCGGCGTGGATGCGGTCGCGCTCGAGGCGGCCTTCGCCGAGCTCCGCCGGATCGACGAGCTGTTCAGCACCTATCGGGCCGGCAGCGCGGTCAGCCGGATCGGCCGCGGCGAGCTGCGGCCCGAGGACGCCGGCCCGGACGTGCGCCTGGTGCTCGACCTCTGCGAGCGATACGAGCGCGCCACGGGCGGCTGGTTCTCCGCCTGGATCGGCGGCCGTCTCGATCCCTCCGGGCTCGTGAAGGGCTGGGCGATCGACCGCGCCTGCGCGATCCTCGAACGGGGCGGCGCTCGCAACTTCTTCCTCGATGCGGGCGGTGACGTGGTCGCCCGCGGCCACAACGGCGCGGGCGAGCCGTGGCGGATCGGGATCCGACACCCGGTCGAGCGGGCCAGGGTGACGCGCGTCGTGCTGGCCACGGACCTCGCCGTGGCCACGTCGGGGACCTATGAGAAGGGCGAGCACGTGCTCGATCCGCACACCGGGCTCCCGGCCACCGGCGTCCTGAGCGTGACCGTCGTGGGCGCCGACATCGTCGAGGCGGACGTCCACGCGACGGCGGCGCTGGCGATGGGCAGGCGCGGCCTCGACCTCATCGAGGAGCTGACGAGGTACGAGGCCTACGTGATCTTCCCCGACCTGCGGGCGAGCTGGACCTCCGGCTTCGACGCGCTGTGCGAGCCGTCCGCGGCGGCTCCGGCGCGGGTCGCACCATGACCGTCGGTCCGCGCCGCCGGGGCCCCCGGGATCGCGACTCGCACACGCAGGCCGGGTCGGTTGTCCAGCAGCCCGATCGTCCCCCCGTGCGCGGCGACGATCCACCGGGCGATCGGCAGCCCCAGACCGGCCTCCGGGCCCGCGCGGCTGGCGTCGGCTCGATAGAAGCGGTCGAACACCCTGCGGCGGAGCGCGGGAGGGATGCCGGGGCCACGGTCGGCCACCTCCAGCAGGATCCCGCCGTCACCTGAGCAGGTCACCTCGACGGCGGCGTCCGGCGGCGAGTGCCGGCGGGCGTTGTCGATCAGGACCAGGAGCAGCTGCTTGAACCGGTCCGGATCGACGCGGGCGCGGCCCGCGGAGGCACGCACGAGCCGGATCGGGACGCCGCCCTCGACGACGTTCAGGTCGCGGACGGCGCCGCTGACCAGCTCGTCCACGTCGACATCGGCAAGCTGCACCTCCGCAACCCCCGCGTCCGCCCGCGCCAGGGCGAGGAGGCCGCTCACGAGCCGCGTCATCCGGCGGGTCTCCTGCCGCATGGCGCTCAGCAGCTCGTCGTTCTCCGCCACGGTCTGGTCCGGGTGGCGCAGCAGGAGCTGCACCCCCGCGTCGATCATGGCCAGCGGCGTCCGAAGCTCGTGCGAGGCGTCCGCGGTGAACTCGCGCTGGCGGTCGAGCGCCTGGCGGATCGGCACGAGCGCGCGGCCGGCGAGGAACCAGGCGCCCAGCAGGCTCAGGGCCAGCGCCGCGGCGCTGGCGGCCGCGACCACCCCGATCGCCTGCTCCTCGACCGCGTGCACCGGCGCGAGGCTCTGGCCCGCCTGCACCACGCCGATCAGCACCCCGTGCCGGTAGACGGGCTCCGACGCGACGAGCACGTCGCGGTCGCCGGCGAGCTCGAGCACCTGGGTGGCCGGCCGGCCGGCCAGCGCCACGCGTGCCGGCCCGCTCAGCTGGGCGGCCGGCGCGCCGGAGGGATTGAACTGGACGTCTCCCGACGCGCTCCAGGCGACGTAGAACGTGCCTGCCGCGGAGGAGAGGTGATCGGAGCGGAACTGGGCGGTGTCGCCCTCGCGCATCTCGGCGGCCGCGCGGCGGGCGTCCGCCTGGGCCGAGGCGGTCACCTGGCCCATGAGCACGTGCTGCAGGAGCAGGAGGATGCCGCCGCCCAGCAGGGTGACGATCGCCGCCATAACCGCCACGTTGAGAGCCATGAGACGGAGACGCGCCCGGACGAACATCACGGCCGGATCGCGTAGCCGACGTTTCGGACGGTGTGGATCAGCGGCCGCTCGGGCCCGCGGTCGACCTTGTTGCGCAGATAGTGGACGTAGGTCTCCACGACGTTGGAGGCGGGCTGCGCGCTGTAGCCCCAGACGTGGTCCAGGATGCGCTGGCGCGTCATCACCTGGTTGGGGTGACGCATCAGCAGCTCCAGCAGCCGGAACTCCTGCGCCGTCAGCGCGACGTCGCGCTGGCCGCGCCGGACCAGGCGGGTGGCCGGCTCCAGCATCAGGTCAGCCACCTTCAGGCGCTCCGGCGCCTGGCCGCCACGCCTGAGCTGGGACCGCAGCCGGGCCAGGAGCTCCTCGATCGCGAACGGCTTGGTCAGGTAGTCGTCGGCGCCCGCGTCCAGACCGGCGACCCGGTCCGGCACGGCGTCACGCGCGGTGAGGATGATCACCGGCGCGCCGAAGCCGCGCGTCCGCAGCTGCCGGCACACCTCCAGTCCGTTCTGCCCGGGCAGGGCGAGATCGAGGATCAACGCGTCCGGCCGCTGCTCGAGCGCCGCTCGCAGGCCCGTGTCGCCGCGCCGCTCCAGCCGCGCTTCGAACCCATCCTCGTCCAGGACCCGCGCCAGAAGCCGGCCGAGCGCCACCTCGTCCTCGATGATCAGCACGCGCGGTCCCTGGCCGGCTCGCAACACCGGCGGCAATCGTAAGGCCGCCGGATTGGAGCAGGCTGAGCAGATCTCGTGAAGTTCTGCCCGGAATGGGTTGGGCGTGCGATCTGGTCTGAGTTGTTGAAGCACGGAGGACACGGAGGGTACGTTGCGGTTCCCGACGCTCCCTGCCCAGACCACCCCCTGTGCGCTCTGGGCGCTCACCGCGGAACATGTTGCCGACCCCTCCGTGCGTCTCCGTGCTCTTCGTGGCTCCGTGCTTCAACTCACTCGGACAGATCGCGGGCGCCCCGGTTCCGGACAGAACTCGTGGCCACCTGCTCAGGCCTGGAGTACCGCACTCGCAACTCGAAACTGGAGGTGTGGATCGGGGCGCGCATATATTCGGGTTGGCGAGCGTCT
>DASYBH010000198.1:0-1741 GCA_036500885.1 Candidatus Dormiibacterota bacterium | reverse complement strand
CGGCTCCACCTCGGCGCAGATCGCCTGGGCGATCGGGCAGCGGGTTCGGAAGCGGCAGCCCGATGGCGGGTCGATCGGGCTGGGCACGTCTCCCTGGAGCACGATGCGCTCGCGCCTGCGGCCCGGCGCCGGCGTGGGGATGGCGGAGAGGAGCGCCACCGTGTATGGATGCAGCGGCTGGCGATACAGCTCGGCGGCTGGCGCCAGCTCGACGATCCTGCCCAGGTACATGACGGCGATCCGGTCCGAGATGTAGCCGACGACGGCCAGGTTGTGCGCCACGAAGAGGTACGTCAGGTTGAAGTCCCGCTTGAGCTCGACCAGGAGGTTCAGCACCTGCGACTGGATCGACACGTCGAGCGCCGAGACGGGCTCGTCCGCGACCACCAGCTTGGGTCGCAGGACCAGCGCCCTGGCGATGCCGATGCGCTGCCGCTGACCGCCCGAGAACTCGTGCGGGTAGCGCCCGGCCGCCTCCGGCCGCAGCCCGACCCGCTCCAGCATCTCCCGGGTCCGCACCTCGCGCTCCCGGCCGGAGCCGAGCCGGTGGGTGGCGAGGCCCTCTCCGACGATCTCGCGGACGGTCATGCGAGGGTCCAGGGAGCCGACCGGGTCCTGGAAGATGACCTGCATGTCGCGGCGGAGCGCCTTCAGCTCGGGGCGGCCCAGGCGCAGGACATCGCGACCCTCGAACCGGATCTCGCCGGCGGTGGCCGGCAGCAGGCGCAGCAGCGTGCGGCCCAGCGTGGACTTGCCGCAGCCCGATTCGCCCACCAGCCCGAGCGTCTCGCCGGGCATCACGGAGAGATCGACGCCGTCGACAGCGCGCACGTGTCCGACGGTGCGCTGGAGGATGCCCCTGCGGACCGGGAAGTACGTGCGGACGCCGCTGGCCTCCAGGATCGGGGCGGTGACGACACGCTCAGCGGGCGGGGCCGGCGCTGCGCTCATACCCTCGCCTCAACCGCGGACCGGGGCCCATGCTCGCACAGCCAGCAGGCGGCGAGCTGCGGAGCCCGAGCCTCCAGCAGCGGCGGGTCATCCCGCCGGCACCGCTCGAACGCGTAGTCGCAGCGACTGGCGAAGCGGCAGCCCTCCGGCCAGTGCATCGGGCTGGGCACCATACCCCGGATCACCCTGAGGGGTTCGGCCTGGGTCATGCCCAGCACCGGGATCGACTGGAGCAGCGCCTCCGTGTACGGATGCTGCGGGCTGTTGAAGATCGCCTCGACCGGCCCCTTCTCCACGACCCGGCCGGCGTACATCACCGCCACGTCGTCGGCCATCTCCGCGACCACGCCGAGGTCGTGGGTGATGAGCATGATGGCCATGCCGAGCCGGTCGCGGAGCTCCCGCATCAGCTCGAGGATCTGCGCCTGGATGGTCACGTCCAGCGCGGTCGTCGGCTCGTCGGCGATCAGGAGCTTGGGGTCGCACGACAGCGCCATCGCGATCATCACCCGCTGCCGCATCCCGCCCGACATCTGGTGCGGGTAGTCCCGTATCCGGCGCGCGGGCGACGGGATGCCGACCAGCTCGAGCATCTCGACCGCGCGGTCCAGCGCCGCCCGCTGGCTCAGGCCCTGGTGCAGGCGCACCGCCTCCGCGATCTGGTCCCCGACGGTGTACACCGGGTTCAGAGACGTCATCGGCTCCTGGAAGATCATCGAGATCTCGTTGCCGCGGACATCCCGCAGCTCGTCCTCGTCGGCGGTGGCGAGGTCGCGGCCCTCGAACAGGA
>DASYBH010000197.1:0-18702 GCA_036500885.1 Candidatus Dormiibacterota bacterium | reverse complement strand
TGCGCCGGACGCGCCGCCGGGGCTCGATCAGCTGGACACGCTGGTCGAGCGGATGCGCGGCGCCGGGCTGCCCGTGGAGCTCCGCGTCGAGGGCCTGCGGCGTACGCTCCGGCCCGGCCTCGACCTCGCCGCCTACCGGATCGTCCAGGAGGCGCTCACCAACACGCTCAAGCACGCGCGCGGCGCGCGGACAGACGTCGCCGTCCGCTTCATGGAGCGCGAGCTGCGGTTGGAGGTCATCGACGCCGGCGGCGCGGCCGCGCCCGACGCGCAGGGCGCCGGCCGGGGTCTGGCCGGCATGCGCGAGCGGGTCGCGGCTCACGGTGGCGAGCTGGAGGCCGGCCCGCGGCCGGAGGGCGGGTTCGCGGTCAGAGCCCTGCTCCCCCTGGACCCGGGCTGACGCCGGTGGATTTCGCGCTGACCGACCTGCAGCGGACGCTCCACGAGGAGGTCCTGGCGCTGGCCAGCCGGTTCCCGCCGGACTACTGGCTGGAGCACGATCGGGAGGAGCGCTACCCCTGGGATTTCGTTCGCGCCTTCGCGGAGCGCGGCTGGCTGGGCACGATCATCCCGGAGGAGTACGGCGGCGCCGGGCTGGGCATGACCGAGGCCGCGCTCGTCCTGCACGCCATCTGCCTGTCCGGCGCCGGGACGAGCGGCGCCTCACCGGTGCACTTCTTCATGTTCCCCGCCGCCCCCGTCGTCCACTTCGGCAGCGAGGCGATGAAGCGAGCCGCCCTGCCCCGCATCGCCGCCGGCGAGCTGCTGCTGGCGTTCGGCGTGACCGAGCCGGGCGCCGGTTCTGACACCTCCCGCATCACGACGTGGGCCGAGCGCACGGGGGGCCGCTGGACCGTACGCGGCCAGAAGGTCTGGACGACCAACGCCCAGCAGGCGGACAAGATCCTGCTGCTGGCTCGCACGTCGCCCCGCGAGGAGGCTCACCCGCTGCGCGGCATGACGCTCTTCTTCACCGATCTCGACCGCCGTGCCTGCACCGTGCGCAGGATCGACAAGCTGGGCCGTGCCGCCGTCGACTCCAACGAGCTCTTCATCGACGGGCTGGAGGTGCCGGACGAGGACGTGGTGGGCGAGGTGGGGGGCGGCTTCCGCCACCTGGTCGACAGCCTCAACCCGGAGCGCATCGTCATCGCGATGGAGGCGATCGGGATCGGGCGCTCGGCGCTGCGCATCGCCACCGCCTACGCGCGCGAGCGCCAGGTGTTCGGCCGGCCCATCGGCAAGAACCAGGCGATCGCGCATCCGCTGGCCCGCGCCTGCGCCCACCTGGACGCCGCGGAGCTGCTGGCCCTGAAGGCGGCGTGGTTGTACGACCACGGCCAGCCGTGCGGCGCCGAGACCAACGCGGCGAAATACCTCGCCGCGGAGGCCGGCTTCGAGGCCTGCGACGCGGCGCTGCAGACGCTGGGCGGCTTCGGCTACGCGAAGGAGTACCATGTCGAGCGGCTCTGGCGGGAGGTCCGTCTCTACCGGCTGGCGCCGATCTCCCAGGAGATGGTCCTCAACCACCTGAGTCAGCACGTCCTCGGCCTGCCCAGGTCCTACTGAGCCAAACTAGGTTCTGCATATGACCACGTTCACCCCTTCCCGGATGGTCCGCGAGCTCCGCCGGCGGTCCCTGCGACCGGCCACCCGGCCGGGGCCGGAGCTCATCTCCCTCGCCGCTGGCGACCCCGACTTCGCCACACCCGAACACATCAGCCAGGCGCTCGCCGACGCGCTGGCTGCCGGCGCCACTCACTATGCGCAGCCGGCCGGCGATCCGGCGCTCCGCAGCGCCCTGGCCGAGCACATGACCGAGGTCTCCGGCCGGCCGTACGGCGCGGGTCACGTGACGATCACGCACGGCGGCAGCGGCGGCCTGGCCGCCACCCTCTTCGCGCTCGTCGACCCGGGCACCCGCGTCATCGTGCCGGAGCCGACCTATTCGCTCTACGCCGACCTCACCTGGATGGCGGGGGGCGAGGTGACGTTCGTGAAGCACCAGTCCGACCTGCACCTCGACCTGGACGGCATCGAGGCCGCGGCCCCGGGCGCCCGCCTGGTGGTGATCTGCAACCCGTGCAACCCGACCGGCGCGGTCTACACGCAGGACGAACTGGAGGACCTGGCCGAGATCGCCGAGGACAACGACCTCCTGGTGCTGGTCGACGAGGCCTACGACCACATCGTGTACGACGGCGTGGACTTCATCTCGTCGCTCGAGGTCCCCAGCCTCGCGGACCGCCTGCTCTACGTGAACACCTTCTCCAAGACGTACGCGATGACGGGCTGGCGGATCGGCTGGGTCGCGGGACCAACCGAGGTGATCGACGCGATCGGCACGGCGCACCGCGCCTTCAACGGCCCGGTGAACAGCGCGGTCCAGCAGGCCGCCGTGGTGGCCCTCACGGAGCCCAGCGACGGGCCGGAGCGGATGCGGCGCGAGTACCAGGCGCGCCGCGACATCGTGAGCCGGATGGTCGCGGGCGTGCCCAGCCTGGAGCTGGTCGAGCCCGAGGGCTCCTTCTACGCCCTCGTCGGTTACGGCGGCGACGTGCCGTCCGTGGAGGTCGTGAGCCGGGCTCTGGAGCAGGGTGTGGCGATTCGACCCGGCAGCGAGTTCGGCCCGAGCGGCGAGGGCCACGTGCGCCTGGCCTTCTCGACGGGGAGGCAGCGGCTGATCGAGGGCATGGAGCGCGTGCTCGGCATCCTGCAGGAGGTCGCGCCCGCGGACTGACGCCAGGTCTCCCGCACGGGAGGGACATTTCCCTGTACGGAAGGTCCGCGTCAGAGCATACTGGCGGATACCTCGCGATGATCCATCATCTCACGCTCGAAGCTCGTCGCCCTCCAGCCTGGCTGTCCGGCGTGCCCAACGACGAATATCTCGCCCGCCTGCGGTGTGGCCTCGGCGTCCTGGCCCGGGACGTGTCGGTGCGCTGGAGGAACGAGAGCACCCTTGCCATCCTGCTGCGGTACGAGCCGTGCGGCCGGTCCGGGCGGGGTGCGCACGAGCCCGTGCTCGCCGCCGTCGTCGAGGCCGCGACGCGGGCGGGGCTCCACGTGAGCGGAGCGGTGGTGACCCGCGTCGCCAGCCACTGGACCCAGGGCGCGATCGCAGGCGCGCTGACCGGGGTGGGGCTGAGCCAGACGCAGGACGAGAACCTGGGGCCCGTCATCGCGCTGGCGGCCATCGCCGTTGGCGCCGTCATCGGCGCGTTCGTGCGCAGGGAGGTGCCAGTGTTCCAGGCGCTGTACCTGCCCTACGCGGGCTGGCGCCTGGTGATGGTGGAGCCGGAGGTCAGCCCGGCCCGCTTCCGACTCGGCCCGACTTAGACCTCAATTGGCCAGAACGCCCGACTACGCGAGCTGGCGCTTCGTGACCGTGGAGCCCGTGGTCAGTCCCGCTCGCCTCCGGTTCGGCCTGACGTAGGGCTCCTCGGCGGCGCCGACCGGCAGCTGCACGTCGAGCACCGCGCAGTCGCCGTCGCGGGTGGTCGCCAGCAGCCGTTCGACCGCCTCCGCGACCGCGCGCGCGCGGTCGATCACGATGGCCTCGGCGCCGCTGTCTCTGGCGACCGATGCGACGTCCAGCTGCGGCTCACGGGTGGGACGGGGCGCCCGAAGCCGGCCCTGGTCCAGCACGACCGTCAGGAACGGAGCGCCGCCTCGGTGCGCGGACCAGAACGCCGCTGTCGGGAGGCCGGCGACGAACGCCGTCTCGTCGCAGATGGCGACCACAGGCTGCGAGGGCCTGGCCAGACGCGCGCCCAGCGCGGCGCCCAACGCCCAGCCCGGGCTCTGAGCATTGGTCCGGAAGAGATGGCCCGGCAGCCTGTCGAGCTGCCGGTGCGGGCCGCGAAGGCCCGGGATCACCTCCTCGACGATCACGGCATCCTCCGGCAGGCAGCGCTGGAGCTCCGCCAGGACCGCGTCCGACCTGTCTGCCGGCGCTCCGCCGGCGGCCCTGTCGCGCCAGGACTCGCGGAGCGCGCGCAGCTCCTTCTCCACACGCTTGCGACGGTCGTGGAGGCGCCGGTGGCGCCCACCCAGCCGGTTGTTGAGCAGCGCGAGGAGGGGTGGCAGCGCGGACTGCGTGTCGGCCGTGACCGCGACCTCGATCGGGTACGTCCAGCCCGGCACGTCGGCCTTGAGGCAGTCGGTGTCGATCTGCAGCAGCCAGGCCTGTGCCGGCGGGGGGCCCAGGACGGGGACGCAGGGCGTCTCGACGTCGAGCAGGAGGACCGCGTCGGCACGGTCGAAGAGCTCGCGGCCGTCCAGCCCCGCGTTCAGGGGGTGGCTCCGTGGCAGGTTGACGTGGTTGCGGACGTCGATCACGGGCGCGCCCAGGGTCTCCGCCAGCCGTGCCAGGTGGTGGACGGACTCGATGTTTCGCCCGACCCTGCCCGCGATGATCAGGGGCCACTCGGCGGACGCCAGCAGCTCGGCGACGTCCTCCAGAGCGGCGATGTCGGGAGCCGGCAGGCGTGGCGGCGGCAGGCGCCGCGAGGCGAATCCGGCGGGCTGGCGCAGCCGGTCGACGGGTAAGGCGAGGTGTGTGAGCCCCGCCGGAGGGGTCCTCGCGATCTGGAACGCCCGCCTCGTGAGCGTGCCCACGTCGCCCTCCTCGGAGAGGTCGGCCCCCCACTTGCCGATGCTGTTGATGAGCGTTGGCGAAGAGGGGTGGCGCAGGCCCGCCAGCGGCGTCAGCAGCGTACGGCACTCGGCGCTGTCGCCCACGAACAGCGCCATCGGAATGCGGTCGCGCTGCGCGTTCTTGACCGCCCCTGACAGGCTCAGCTCACCGCTCTCGACGTGCACCATCACGGCCTGCGGCCCGCCGCCGGCAAGGTGGTGCCCGTGGGCGGCGCACACGGCGATGTGCTCGTGGACGCAGAGGACCGCCTCCGGGTGCGGCACGCCCTTCGCCCCGGCCTCCCCCAACGCCTGGCGCAGGGGCGCGGTGTACATCCCGGGGTTGACGAAGAGGTGGCTGACGCCCTCGTCGGACAGGATCGCGACGAGCTCCTCAGCGGCGGTCCTCATCCGCCTATCCGGTCAGTCGCGATGCGCACGCTCACCGCCTCTCCCTTTCACCCTCTCTGACACGGTCCGTGAATTCCACCGGCGCAATAAATCAGGCTAACCGCGGAGTGCTCGGCTAACCAGACCGTGATACCCTCCTCCTCCCATAGGCGTTTCCTTGGGGTGGGGGTTGATATGGAAATGCACCAGCTTCGATACTTCGTGACCGTCGTCCGCGAGGGGACGTTCACCAAGGCCGCAGAGCGCCTGTACATCACCCAACCCTCCCTCAGCGAACAGATTCGGAAGCTGGAAACTGAGCTGGGCAGCCCTCTGTTCCAACGTCTCGGTCGAAAGCTGGCCCTTACCGACGCCGGGGATGCGCTGCTGCCCCACGCTCAGAAGATCCTGTTCGAGGTGGAGCAGGCTCGTGCGCGCGTACAGGAGGTCCGCGGGGTGAGGCGCGGCCGGCTGTCGATCGGGGTGCTCCCGAGCGCCGCGGCGCGGCTCCTGCCTCAGTTCCTGGCCGAGTTCCAGCGCCGCCATCCGGGAGTCGAGGTGGTCCTCCGCGAGGCGAATGTCAGCGGCGACTTCGAGCAGATGGTTCACGACGGCGCTCTGGACCTTGCGATCATCCGCCTGCCGAAGCGGCGCACGGACCTGGACGCGAAGTTCCTGGTGCGCGAGCCGGTGGTGCTGATCGTGCCGGACCGCCACCGCCTGAGCGACAGGCGGACCGTGGCGCTCGCCGAGCTGGCCGACGAGCCGTTCGTGGCGATGAAGCCGGGCCACGGCCTGCGGGAGCTGCTCGAACGATTGTGCCAGCAAGCGGGCTTCCAGCCCCGGGTCGTGTTCGAGACCGCTCAGCTCGGCAGTCTGGTCGGCCTGGTGCTGGCGGGCGTGGGGGTGACCATCGTCCCCCTGATGGCGGCCGGACGTGAGGGCAGGCACATCAGGATCCGCGACCGCAGCGCCCACCGCGAGCTGGGCGTCGTCTGGCGGCAGGGACAGCCGCTGGCCCCGGCGGCCGGCATCTTCCTCGACATGCTCCACCGCTCCGCCGACGGCGACCAGGCGGCCGACTCCGATGGCTAGAGACGAATGATTTTGAATTGGCCTGAAGCACGAAGCCACGAAGAGCACGAAGACGCACGAATCCCACATGCCGCCCCGGCGGCACCCGAGGGGTCGAAAAGGGCCAGCGCGCCGAGGGCAGAGCAGCGTCCTGGAAGGCCTATTTTCAGACGAAGGGATTCGTGGTCAGCCTCAGCGCTCCAGCCGATCCCCAGATTCCCCAACTGAGGCTATGGCTTCATCCGAGACGACGGCGCTCGACCCGGAACGCACCGTGCGCGAGCTCCGTGAGCTGCAGGAGCTGACCGGGGACGCGGGCGGGGCGCAGCGGGTGTGCTGGACCCCGGTGTGGCTGCGGGCGCGGGAGTGGCTGGCCTCCCGGCTGACCGACCTGCCCGTCGAGATGGCCATCGACCCCGCCGGCAACCAGTGGGCGACCCTGGCCGGCCGCTCGGCGCGCTCCGTGCTGATCGGCGGGCACCTGGACTCGGTGCCCGGTGGCGGCTGGCTGGACGGCTGCCTCGGCGTGCTGGCCGGCCTGGAGGTCGTCCGGCGACTGGCGGCGGAGGGTCGGCCCCCCCTGACGGTCCGGCTCGTGAGCTGGGCCGACGAGGAGGGGTCGCGATTCGGCAGGAGCCTCCTCGGCTCCAGCGCGGCGGCCGGCCACCTGGCGCCGGACGAGGTGCGCGGACTCAGGGATGCCGAGGGCGTCGCGCTGCCGGAGGCCCTTGCCCTGTGCGGCGTGGAGCTCGACCGCGCCGGCGAGGCGAGCCGGCAGCTGGCGGGCGCGGCCGCCTACCTGGAGCTGCACATCGAGCAGGGGCCGGTGCTGGATCGGCTCGGCCTGCCGATGGGTGCGGTGCTGGGCACGTTCGGCGTCGAGCGCCACCTCGTGCGGTTCACCGGCCAGTCGGCCCACGCCGGGTCGACCCCGATGGACGCCAGGCGGGACGCGTTCGCCGCCGGCGCGCGGTTCGCGCTCGCCGCTCGGGAGATCGCCGTCCGCGGCCGCGGGGTCGGCACCGTGGGCAGGGTGGTGACGCGGCCCGGGATCGTCACCGCCGTGCCCGGGCAGTGCGAGCTCACGCTGGACCAGCGGCACCTGGACGCCGGCGCGCTGGCCTCGATGCTGGCGGAGGCGCGGGTGGCCAGCGAGGCGATCGCGGCCGAGGAGGCGGTCGAGGTCGAGTGGGAGCGGACGTGGGGCATCGACCCGATCCCGTTCCACCCGGAGCTGATCGACCTCTGCGAGCGCGCCGTCGTGGACGTCGCCGGCCGCTGCCACCGCCTCCCGAGCGGGCCGCTGCACGACGCGGCGGAGGTCGCCCGCGCGGGTGTGCCGGCGGCGATGCTGTTCGTGCAGAGCCTCCGCGGACTCAGCCACACGAGGGAGGAGGACACCCGTCCCGAGCACCTGGAACTGGCGGTGCGAGCCCTGGACCGAGCGGTGACCGGCGCGCTGGCATGGGCCGAGGGTGCGCCAGAGCGCCATTGAGAGGTGCGCCAGAGCGACAAGGGAGCCACGCCCCCTGCGCTCAGGTCGAGCGGCCGCGGGCTGCCACCGGGAGCGTGCCCTGGACGCGGCCGTCGTCGCGGATGAGCACGTACCGGTCGTGCAGGTTGATCGTGGTGTCGCAGTGGCTGGGCACCAGCCAGACGCGGTCGCCCTCCCGCCGCACGCCCAGGCCGCTCACCCGGCCGTGCTCGTCGCCCGCGAACTGGTACGTCGACTCCGTCTGGTCCTTCACGAGCGGCGCCCCCATGTCCGTGCTCAGGCTCTTGAATCCCGCGTCGACGATCGCGTGGCCGCCGCGATTGGTGCTCACCACGGAGCTGAGGACGAACAGCGCGTTCTCGAACCGCGGCTGCACGCGCGCGTACTGCCCGTCCATCACCACGTACGAGCCGGGCTGCACCTCCGTCGCGGTGCCGTGCTCCATCGCGAGGCGGTAGCTGCCCGTACCCGCGGTCGTCACCCACGGAAGCCGCAGGCCGGTGGCCTCGATCAGCTGTCGGGTCGTCGCGAGCCGCTCGTAGCTCTCGAACGCCCGTCGCCGCTGCTCCTCCGGGTCGAAGACCAGCTGGCAGTGCCCCTCGTACGCCTGGAGGCCGGCCAGGCGCAGGCCCCTCGCCTCCGCGACCGCGGCTGCCACCTCGACGGCCGGAGCGCCGGGCTCCACGCCGGTGCGCTCCTGGCCCAGGTTGAGGTCGACGAGCACGTCCAGCTCCAGGCCGCGTCGCGACGTGCGCCGGCCGAGCTCCCGCGCCATGGCCACGGAGTCGACCACCACGGTGACGTGGCTCAGGCCCGCGAGGTCCAGGGCGCGGTCCATGGTGCTGGGGATGAGGTCGGTGGTGATGAGCACGTCCTCGATGCCGGCCTGGACCAGGACCTCGGCCTCGCTCACCTTGGCGGCGCACACGCCGGCGGCGCCCAGCTGCAGCTGCCGGCGGGCGACCCACGGGCTCTTGTGCGTCTTCGCGTGTGGCCGCAGCGCCACACCGCCGGCGCGGCAGTCCTCGGCCATGCGCGCCAGGTTTCGCTCCAGCGCATCCACGTTCAGCACCAGGGCGGGCGTCGGGACGTCCTCGATCTCCATCGAGTCCAATCTTGCTACTGTCGCGGCGGCACCCGTCCCGCCGGCGGCAGCTTGCCGAACGCGATGCGCTCGGGCGCCAGGTCGCCGCGGTTGAGCAGGCGCGCGGGCACAACAGCCTGCTCGCCGAAGCGGTCCCGCAGCCGGTCCTGCAGGTCGGAGACGCGTTCGGAGCGCTGCTGAGCCGGCTCGAACAGGTCGAGCTGGTTCACCGCGGCCGGTGACAGCGCCGTCAGCGCCAGGGCCATGGACCTGATCGGCCGCCGCTCGCCGATGCGGTCCCAGAGCTGCCGCGCCACGCCGTAGATGTCCTGCGTCGCGACGAGCCGCTCGAGCCGCCGGTGCTGGTGAGCGCTGTCGCCGCCGTCGGTGCGGACGTGGAGCTCGAGCCGTCCGGCCACGAGCTCCTCCTGGCGCAGGCGCCGGCCCAGGCGATCGCACAGCCGCAGCATCAGGGCGGCGACCTCGTCCGGGTCGGCGGTCGCCCTGGCGAGCACGTGCGAGTGGCTGATGCTCTTGCGCGCCGGCGCCTCGAACGACTCGGTCTCGAAGCCGCGGAGCCGCAGGTACCAGGCCTCGCCCACGATCGAGCCGAAGACCTGCCGGCGAAGGGTGTGCTGGCTGGCCCTCAGCAGCTGCAGTGGGGTGATGATCCCGGCCCGCCGCATACGGGTGGCGTTGGCGTCGGAGATCCCGGTGAGGTCGGTGAGCTCGAGCCGGGAGAAGACCTGCTCGAGGTTCCGGTGGTCGATGACCTGCAGCCCGTCGGGCTTCTCGAGCTCGGCAGCCTGCTTGGCCAGGAAGACGTTGGTGGAGAAGCCGACCGAGCAGGTGAGCCAGTCGCCGACCTCGTCGCGCAGGCGCCGCTTGACCTCGTGGCCGAGGTCGCGCGGATCGCGGCGCGCCGCGGGGGTGCCGGCCAGGTCGACCGCCGCCTCGTCGATCGAGAGCGGCAGAACCTTCGGGGAGTAGCTGTCCACGAGGTCCAGCACCCCGCGCGACACCTCCCGGTACTTCGCCGCGTCGGGCTCCAGCAGCACCAGGTTCGGGCAGCGCGGGAGCGCGTCGTAGACCCTCATCCCGGTGCGCACTCCGAGCGCCCTCGCCTCGCGGGAGGCGGAGATGACCGCGCTCGCCCGCACCGCGCCCGGACAGACCGCCACGGGGCGCCCGCGCAGCTCGGGCCGGTACTGCTGCTCGATCGATGCGAAGGCGGAGTTCAGGTCGAGGAAGAGCACCGAGGGTGCGGCGGTGTTGTAACCCTCGACCGGCGCCAGAGAACGCACGTTCGCATGATACCGCGAGCGCACACGCGAAGGCCGGCCGCGGATTACCCTGGTCGGAAATGGGGAACAAGGCGAGCCCGACGCCGACGCCGGAGACGCAGCCGTACTGGGATGGAGCCAGCGCCCGCGAGCTGCGCATCCAGCGCTGCACCGCCTGCCGCGAGTTCTACTTCTACCCGCGGCCGTTCTGCCCGCGGTGCGGGTCCGCGGCGGTGGAGTGGGTGACGGTCAGCGGCCGGGCGAAACTGCACTCGTACGTGATCAGCCACAGGCCGGCGCCGGGCTTCGAGGAGGAGGCGCCGTACGCCATCGCCGTCGTGGCGCTGGAGGAGGGACCGCGCCTGATGAGCAACATCGTGGAGATCGAGAACACGCCCGAGAACCTCGTGCTCGACATGGACCTCGAGGTGACGTTCCAGGCGCGGGGCGACCGGTGCGTCCCGGTGTTCCGGCCGGCCGCGGCCGAGCCGGTCCGATGAGCGTCCGGGGCACTGTCGCGATCATCGGAGCGGCCGAGACGGACACCCTCGGCGTCATCCCGGACCGGTCCGCCCTGCAGCTGCACGCCGAGGCGGCGCGCAACGCGATCCGCGACTGCGGCATCGACCGATCCGAGATCGACGGCTTCGCGGCAGCGGGTCAGTCGCCGATCGCGGTCGCGCACTATCTCGGCCTGACCCCCAGGTACCTGGATGGCACGGCGATCGGCGGGTGCTCGTTCCTCGTCCACGTGCGCCACGCGGCCGCCGCGATCACGGCCGGCCTGTGCGAGGTGGTGCTGATCACCCATGGCGAGTCCGGCCGCTCCCGCGTCGGCGCGCCGCCCTTTCCGCGCGACCCGGCGTCCATGCAGGGCCAGTTCGAGGCGCCGTACGGCATCCTGGGGCCGCCGACGCTCTTCCCGATCGGCGTGCTGCGCTACATGAAGACGTACGGCCTGACGCACGAGCAGCTCGCGTCGGTCGCGGTCGCCCAGCGCAAGTGGGCCAGTCGCAACCCCAGGGCGTACAAGCGCGACCTGGTCACGGTCGACGACGTCCTGGCGTCGCCCCTGATCGCGTACCCGATGCACCTGCTGGAGTGCTGCCTCGTCACGGACGGCGGCGGCGCGCTGATCCTCACCTCGGCCGAGCGCGCGGCGGCGATGGACCTGCCCAAACCACCGGTCTACGTGCTGGGAACGGGCGAGTCGGCCGAGTCCCAGACGATCTCGATGATGGAGGACTTCACGACCTCCAGGGCCTTCCGGGTCTCCTCCGGCCTGGCGTTCGCGGAGGCCGGCATCGCGCACTCCGACGTCGACCACCTGATGATCTACGACGCCTTCGCGCACCTGCCGATCTACGGCCTGGAGGACCTGGGCTTCGTCGAGCGGGGCGAGGCGGCGGCCTTCATCGCGGACGGCAACACCGAGCCCGGCGGCCGGCTGCCGATGAACACGAACGGCGGCGGCCTGTCCTACACCCACACCGGGATGTACGGGATGTTCGCGATCCAGGAGTCCGTGCGCCAGCTCCGCGGCGAGGCGGCCGCGCAGGTGCCGGACGTGAAGGTCAGCGTCGCCCAGGGCGTAGGAGGCATGTTCATGAGCGCCGGCACGCTGGTGCTGGGCACCGCCGAGGTCGCGAGCGGGTAGTCCGTGACACCCGGCGTCATAATGGGCCGCCGATGGAGCTGAAGCGCGAGGTCCTCGCGTCGGACATCCTGGATCCCCGAAACGAGTTCCGGCCGACGCCCAGCGAGGTGGAGGTGCGCTGGGACCCGCTGCTCGGGTACAGCTCCAGGCTGGTCAGAGGCGGCCGGCTGCTGCCGCCGTCGGACTTCGACCTGGAGGCGCTCGCGCGCCAGACGCGGGAGACCTGCTTCTTCTGCCCGCCCCGGCTGGAGGCGGTCACGCCCAGGTTCCCCGCCGCGCTCGTGCCCGATGGCAAGATCAGGCGCGGCGAGGCGGTGCTGTTCCCGAACATCCAGGCGTACTCGCTGTACAGCTCGGTGTCGGTCTACTCGGCCGCCCTGCACTACCTGCCGCTCGACCGGGTGACCGGCCCGGTCGTTCGCGACAACCTGGCCGCCCAGGTCGAGTTCGTGACGCGCGCGACGCGGCACGACCCGAGGGCCGTCTGGGCGTCCATCAGCGCGAACCACATGCTGCCGTCGGGCAGCTCGCTGTTCCATCCCCACATGCAGGGCGCCGTCGATCCCCATCCGACGACCATGCAGGAGCTGCTGTCGCGCGTGCCGGGCGAGCGCGTTCGCGACTACCTGGAGACGGAGCGACGCCTCGGAGAGAGGTACCTCGGAAGCCTGGGCGGCGTCGAGTGGCTGGCGGGCTTCGCGCCGCTGGGGTTCAACGAGCTCCGGGCCTTCGTGCCGGGGATCTCGTCGCCGGAGCAGCTCGGCGAGGAGCGGACGGCCGCACTGGCGGAGGGGATCGCGCGGGCGCTGAACCTGTATGCCGAGCTGGGCCACCAGAGCTTCAACCTGGCGATCCTGGGCGGCCCGGCCGGCGCTCAGGTGCTGAGCCTGCGCCTGGTGTGCCGCTCGAACCTTCAGCCCCTGTACCGCTCCGACGTCGGGTACTTCGAGCGCCTGCACTGGCAGGCGATGGTGGACGGGAGCCCGGAGGAGCTGGCCGAGCGGGCGGGCGACCGCTTCCGCGACTGACGCGCTGCGGCATGCCACTCAGCGCCCCACTAGCGCTTTCGGCACATCCGTGGTAATCATTCGATAAAGACGGGAGAAGAGAGGGGGCAGGGGCGCCCGGGGGCGCCCCTGTTCTTTACTCGAGGGGCGCCGGCCCGCCTGCGGGGCCGCTCAGTGGACCTCGGTCGAGAACATCCGCTCCTCGATGGCCGCCAGGTGACTCAGCATCGCCGACCGCGCCGCCTCCGGGTCGCGGTCGCGCAGCGCGGTCAGGATGCGCTTGTGGCCGGCCAGCGAGCGGGTGCGGCGGTCGTGCGGCTGCAGGCGGCGCTCGCGCGACTGCCTGAGCAGGTCGACCAGCGTGTCCAGCGTCCGCAGCATCACGGTGTTCCTGGCGGCCTCGGCGATGCCGTAGTGGAAGGCGGTGTCCTCCTCCAGCGCCGCGAACCCGCTCTCGACCTTGCGCGCCTGCGCCTCCAGGATCAGGTCCAGCTCGTCGAGCTCCTCGTCCGTGATCCGCGACGCGGCGAACCCCGCGATCGCCGGCTCCAGCACGCGCCGCACCTCCCACAGCTCCCGCATCTGCGTGCGGCTCTGGAGCAGCATCAGCGCCAGCGGCTCGGCCAGCGCCTCCGCGCTCACGCTGCGCACGTACGTGCCGTCGCCCTGGCGGCTCTCGATCAGGCCCATCTGCTCCAGGACCCGGATCGCGTCGCGGACCGAGTTCCGGCTGGCCTTGAACAGCTCGGCGAGCTCTCGCTCCGGTGGCAGGCGGTCACCGGGCTTGATCCTGCCCGCCGAGATCAGCTCGCGAATCTGCTCGACGATCTCGTGGTAGACCTTCGTCCTCCTGACCTGCCGGACGCCGAGGACGTCAGCCACGCGACCGCCTCCCTGTCAATTTGTCCAATGGTAGGACCATGGTCGCTGCCTGGGTACCATGGTGTCAAGTTCGGAGGTCGCCGTTCGCCTGGCTGCTAACTCCGAAGCGAGGGGATCACGTCGGCGGCCACCCGCTCCAGCACGCCGAGCTGGTCGTCGCGCGGGTGGTCGAGGATGAACTCCTCGATTCCCGTCTCCCGGTACCTGCCGACCACGTCCATGAACGCGTCCGTCGATGACCACGGGTCGACGGCCGCCCGCGCGACCCAGTAGTACAGCGACCGCACGATCTCGCGTGGGTCGCGGCCGATCTCGGCGCACGCCTCGTCGAGGATCGCGCTGCGCGACCTGATCTGCTCGGGCGTGCCCGACGAGTTCCAGGTGTCGGCGTACCTGGCCACGATGCGCAGCATCCGCGGGCCGTGTGCGCCGAGCGTCAGCGGCGGGCGGGGCCGCTGAACCGGCCCTGGGCGGAACTCGGCGTCGCGCAGCCGGTAGTGGACGCCCTCGTACGTCGTCCGCTCGTTCCGGAGCAGGTGGTCGACGATCTCGACCGCCTCGCGGAAGCGGCCCACGAGCTCGCGCGGCGGAGGGAACTCGATGCCGTACATCGCGTGCTCCGGCTCGTACCATCCCGCACCCAGCCCCAGCTCCAGCCGTCCGCCGGAGATGTGGTCCACGGTCACCGCCTCCTTGGCCAGGAGCGCGGGATGGCGGAAGGTG
This sequence comes from Candidatus Dormiibacterota bacterium, assembly GCA_036500885.1. GTDB lineage: Bacteria > Chloroflexota > Dormibacteria > Dormibacterales > Dormibacteraceae > CF-161. Next base: position 4,469 of record DASYBH010000197.1, on the reverse strand, counting down.
TTGCAGCTGACCAGGACGCCGACGCGGATGCGCTCGGTGCCGGCGGCGAGCGCTGCCAGGAGGGTCCACGCCTCCAGATACGGGCCGTCCGGCCGGCTGGGCTGGATGTAGTGGTCGCAGTCCCATGCGCTGTCGAACCCGAGCCGCTCGAACAGCCGCCAGCGTTCCAGCGTCTGCTCCCACGACAGGTTCTGGTCGGTGCACAGTCCGAAGCGAAGCCGCGTCATGCCCGCAGTCTAAGTGCAGGGCGGCGCCCCCTCATGTGGCGTGAGGCCAGGCCGCCCTCCCTGACCCCCGGCGGGGGGTCAGGAGGGATGAAATGGCGCCGCCGCCGGGTGATCGGGGGCTGCTCGGGTCAGTGCTGAACATCGAGTAGCGGCCTCCTACACTGGGCTTTGCGATGAGGGTACCCGAGACACTTTTGATCCCTGGGCCGGTATCAGTGAGCCCGGAAGTGCTGAGCGTGCTGGGGCAGCCCGTGCCCGCTCACTACGGCGACGACTGGGTGGCGCTGCACCGCCGGTTGACGGCGTCCCTGGCCGAGATCTTCCGCACGCGGGGCGATGTGGTGCTGCTGTTCGGTCCCGGGTCCGCGGCCGTGGAGATGTGCCTGGCCAGCTGCCTCGCCCCCGGCGACGAGGTGCTGGTCGCCACCAACGGGCTGTTCGGCGACCGCATGGCCGAGGTGGCTCGCGCGCTCGGTCTGCGGGTGCACACGGTCACGACCGCCGACCACCTGCCGATTCGTCCGGAGCAGGTGACCGAGGCGCTGCGGGAGCATCCCGGCGCCCGGGCGTTCGCGGTCGTGCACCATGAGACCAGCCTGGGCCTCCTCAACCCGATCGACGAGCTGTGTCGCGAGGCCAGCCGGCACGGGCTGCTGACGATCGTCGACGCGATCGCCTCGCTCGGAGGCGTGCCGCTGGAGATGGATGCGTGGGGCATCGACCTCTGCGCGGGGGTCGGCAACAAAGGCCTCGGCGCACCGGTCGGCATCGCGCCGATCGCCGTTGGGCCGAGGGCATGGGAGGCCGTGGACGACGGCCGCCAGAAGCTCGCCGGCTGGTACCTGAACCTGGCCACGTGGCGCCGGTATGGCGACATGTGGGGAGCCTGGCATCCGAGCCCGACCACCATGCCGACGAACACGATGGCCGCCCTGGCCGCCGCTGTGGACGAGATCCTGGCACGCGGCCTGGAGGCGCACCAGGCGCGCATCGCCCAGGCGTCCGCCAGGGTCCGCGACGGGCTGGCCGAGCTGGGCTTCGAGATGGTGATCCCCGACGCTGCCGCTTCGCCCGCCACGACGGCGGTCTGGGCGCTGCCCGGCATGGTCGTCCGCGACTACGTGGACTGGCTGCGGCGCGAGCGGCGCATGCGGCTGGGCAGCGGGCTGGGCGAGCTGTCGGGCAGGGCGTTCCGGGTCGGTCACATGGGTCGCGCCGCGGATGCGGACGTGGTGGATGCCTACCTGCGCGCCACCGCCGAGTACCTGGCGTTGAGCCGCTGAGGTCCCGGTGGGCCGGACGTACGCGTCCGGCCCACCGAGCGCCGTCCGCACCGCTAGGGACGAGGTCAGTGCAGGTTGGCCGCCTGGACCTCCCCGCGGTCCCATTTCCGGACCGGGTGCTCCTGTCCATGGAGCTCCTCGTAGCGTGCGACGCCCGTCCAGATGCGGTCCCACGCACGCCGGTCGACGTCGGCGACGTACTCGGGCGCGAGGGCCGCCGAACGCAGCCGCTTGGTCAGCGCCTCGACCGAGAATGCCCACTGCTCGCGCGGGTCCAGACGGGCCGTGGGCGGCAGGTTGGCCGGGTCCGGCAGCTGGACCTCGGGATTGGAGTACACGCCGATGCAGTAGCCCAGCGTCCGGTCGACCACGGCGCGGATGTCGGCCTCGTGGCCGTTGCGGACCGCCTGGCGGAGCGCCCACACGCCGTAGCTGACGTGGCGGGACTCGTCGCGCGTCACCGCGGTGAAGCCGGCGCGGAAGCCGGGCAGCAGCTCGCCGGCGCGGAGCAGCCGCAGGATGCGACGCTGGCCAGGCAGCGCCAGCAGCGCCTCGATCATCAGGTGGTACAGCGTGACCGCCTGCACCCACTTCCCGTAGTCGCCGGGGTCGAGGCGGAGGGATTCGGTCACGGTGACGAGCTCGCCGCCGTCGGGGTCGAAGATGCGGCCGTAGCCGCCGCTGCCCTGGCGCACCTCGCCCACGTGGGCCAGCGCCTCGCGCAGGCCGCCGGGCACGCCCAGCACGTCGTGGTAGACACGCGCGAAGAAGTAGGAGTGCCGTGCCTCGTCCACCAACTGGGTCGAGAGGAAGAGCCGGTTCTCCTCGTCGGGCGCGCCCATGACGAGCGGCGAGAGCGTGTCGGTGACCGCCTGCTCGCCGTGGAAGAAGCCGCCGAACGTCCCCTCGAGCTGGTCGCGGAGGGTCGGGTGCATCGCCTCCCACTGCCGGCGATCGACGCTGAAGTCGAGCTCGGTGGCCGACCACTGCTGGCGCTCCCAGCGCTGGTAGAGATCCACCGGTCCTGGCAGCTCGCGCCCCAGGAACTCCACGTGGGTGTAGACGACGTCGGTGGTGAGGTCGGCGAGCCCCGCGAGCGGCGTCCTCTCCACCAGGTCGACGGCGTCGGATTCCTTCATCTGCACGGTCTGCCCTCCATCACTTACTGGCGGTAAGCTACGTGCCAGCCGGCGATCGGTCAACCTCCTTTACGGCAGCGCCGGCCTTACGGGTGGCGATGCTCTCGACCAGCTGGCGGACGAAGTCGGCGTAGATGGTCACGACGTCGACCCCCTCCGGGTCGACGAAGTGCTGCTGGGCGATGCCGAAGATGAAGGCCGCGACCTGCGCGGCCCGGGCGTCCACGTCGAGGTCGCGCCGGACCTCGCCCCGCTCCTGCCCGATGCGCATCGCGCGGGCCAGACCACGGCGGATGTACTGGTTGCGAGCGCGAAAGTAGCGGCCGACCCGGTCGTCCTCCAGGCTCTCCGCCTGCAGCACGTGGGCGAGCCTCGTAAAGTTTGGCTCTCGCTGAATCCCGTGGCCGAGTTCGGCGAGCCTGCGCAGGGCGACAAGGCCGCCCTTGGAGAAGCAACGCTCCAGGAGGGTGCGAGCGCGACGGTCGCGCTCTTCGAGCACCGCCAGCAGCAGCTCCCGGCGAGTTCGGAAGTGATAGAGCACAGCGGCATGCGACGTGCCGACACGCTGACCCACGTCGGTCAGGGTCACCGCGTTGGGCCCGCGCTCGCCGACCAGTTCCAGGGCGGCCGCGACCATGGCCTGCCGGCGCTCATCACCGCGCTGCCGCATCGACCTGGAGCGAATCCTACGGCCCGTCCGCGTACCGGGACAGGCACGCCCATGCGCACCTGCGGGACATATCGCAGAATTGTCTCCGCCTGGCGCGGGAGGGAGGGAAGCGGAGAAGGAGCGGAGTCGAGGTGGACGGATGATCCGTACTGAGCGTGATGTGACGGCCGGCGTGCTGCCCGAGGGCGTCGGGCCGCCGGAGGACGTGCCCGCCGCGATCTTCGTCGCGGCGCTCCAGACGTTCCTGGAGCTGCGGCGCCTGGACATGCGGGCGCTGTCCGCCGAGCTGGGGATGGGGCGCTCGTCGCTCTACCGCAAGGTCGGCAGCCGCGACGAGCTGCTGAGCGCGGTGCTGTGGTACCTGACGCGCCGCGCGATCGTGCGCGCGCTGGAGGCGACGCATGAGCTCAGCGGGGTGGACCGGGTGGTCGGCGTGGTGCGCCACTTCCTGCACGACGTGCACTCCCAGGTCGCGCTGCGCCGGCTGCTGCAGGAGGAGCCGGAGGCGGCGCTGCGCATCCTGACGTCGAAGCGCGGCATGGTGCAGCGGGGCGTGATCGACACGGTCGAGCGACTGCTGGTCGAGGAGAAGGCCCATGCGAGCGGTGGGCTCACGTTGGACCGGGCGACGCTTGCCTACATCATCGTCCGCATCGGCGAGAGCTTCCTCTACGCCGACGTGATCGCGAACAACCAGCCGGACGTGGACCGCGCCGTCGAGGTGGTCGCGCAGCTGATGGGAACCACGCCCGCCGCCGCGGCGTCAGGGGCGCCGCGAGAGCGCCGTCGGGGGGCTGATTCGTAGGGAAAGCGTTCCTGACGCCGGGACAGATGCTAGTCTGTGCCATGTCCGACGGACGCTGATTTTGCAAACGACGGTGGGGGGATCGCCGCCGGCCCGGAGGCCGGCGGCACTGCAAGGAGCGGTGAGAGCGCTCGACCTGAAACTCTTCGGCCGGCGCCCCGCCAGTGACGGTGCGCCGGGGCCGATCAGGGAAGAGAGGGAAGGATGGGCGCGAGTCGGAGGCGTGGCGGCGGCGGCATCACGCGCCAGGCCGTGACCAAGCACCTTCAGGTGCTGGCCGACGCCGGCCTGGCCCGCGGCTCGACCGTCAGCGGCGGGCGGATCTGGACGCTCGAGCCCGAGCCC
>DASYBH010000196.1:0-7753 GCA_036500885.1 Candidatus Dormiibacterota bacterium | reverse complement strand
CCGGTGCAGACGAGGTCGCAGAGGCTGGCGAGGGTGGGGTCGGAGATCGCGTAGTACGCGTAGGTGCCCTCTCGGCGGCGGGTGACGAGCCCGACCGCCATCAGCCGGGAGAGGTGCTGTGACACGTTGGCCATCGCCAGCCCGGTCTTCCCGGCCAGGACGCCCGTGCTCTGCTCGCCGTCATGGTGCAGGGTGCTCAGGATCCGCAGCCGGTTGACGTCGCCGAGGAGGCTGAAGCGGCGAGCGGCCTCTTCCAGGAGCTGATCAGGGATCATTGGCGCGACCTCTATAACATAATTTGCGTAAATGCGCAAATGACTGCGCGGGCGATGGCCCGATGCAGGAGGAGTTCCCTTGTCGACCGAAGTCACCGTCCACGAGGCCCGGCAGAGGCTCGCCCGGGAGGCCGTCGTGCGGCAGTCCTACGAGTGCAGCGTTGCAGGAGGGATGTCCACCCGGAGATTCCACCACCTGCCCCTGGAGCGGGACCTGTGAGCGCCGCCGTCCCGGCGCCCGCCACCTGGCCGGACGTCCGGGTGCTGCAGCTCGGGACGCCCGAGCTGGGCGACAGCAGCTACGTGATCGCATCCGGCGGCGAGGTCGCGGTCGTCGACCCTCAGCGTGACCTCGACCGGCTCGAGGCGGTGCTGTGCGAGGTGGGCGGCCGCCTGGTGGCAGTGCTGGAGACGCACGTCCACAACGACTACGTCAGCGGCGGACCGGCCCTGGCCGCCGCCCGCGGCGCCGAGTACGTCGTGCCGGCCGGCTCCGGCTGCACCGCCGATCACCGGGCCATCGAGGACGGCGGCGAGGTGCGGGCCGGCCACGCGGTCCTGCGAGCGCTCCGCACGCCCGGCCACACTCCGCACCACACGAGCTACGAGCTGCTGCTGAGCGGGCGGGCCGCCGCGATCTTCACCGGCGGATCGGTGCTGGTCGGCGCCTGCGGGCGCACCGACCTCCTCGGTCCGGAGCTGGCGGAGGAGCTGACGCGGGCGCAATACCGCTCGGCACAGCGCATTGGCGAGCGCCCGGATCCCACCGTGCTCGGTCCGACGCACGGAGCCGGCTCCTTCTGCAGCTCCAGCGGGACCGGGGGTGAGACCTGGACCACGGTCGGACGCGAGAAGGTGGTGAACCTCGTCTTCCTGGCGCCTGACGAGGACTCCTTCGTCGCCGGTCACCTGTCTGCCCGCCTCGACTTCCCCGCGTACTACCTCGAGATGGCGCCCATCAACCGGGCCGGCGCCCCGGCCTGGCGGCCTCGTCCCCCCGCCGTCCTCGGTGTGGACGAGCTCGTCGCTCTCCAGGACAGTGGCGTGGTGCTGGTCGACGTCCGTGACCGTGCCTCCTTCGCGGAGGCGCACATCCCCGGCTCGATCAACGTCGAGCTGGGCGATTCCTTCGCCACCTACCTCGGCTGGGCCTTCCCGTTCGGCACCCGCTTCGCGCTGGTCTCCGCCGCCGGTCAGGACGTGGAGCCGGCGTTCCGGCAGTGCGCCCGAATCGGCATCGAAGACATCGAGGGCGTGGCCGAGGACCCGTTCGCCGCCTGGCGGGCCTCGGGGCGCACGCTGCGCCGGTACCCGGTCACGGATGTCGCCGGGCTCCGGCAGGCGGTCGATGGGCGCCAGGGCCTGGTGCTCGACGTGCGGCAGCGGCTGGAGTGGCTGGACGGCCACGTGCCGGGCTCGGTCAACGTCCACGTCGCGGAGCTGCCCATGCGGCTCCCCGAACTGCCGCGAGACCGGCGGGTGTATGTCCACTGCCTGAGCGGATCGAGGGCCACCATCGCGGCGAGCCTGCTGGACGCCTCCGGGTTCGATGTCGAGCTGGTCGGCGACGGCTTCGCGGAATGGGCGCAGGGCCACCACCCGATCGAGTCGGGAGACCCCGCCGCCTGACGCGACCTGGGTGAGACGCGCCGCGGGATCGACGCGACCGGCCGGCGATCAGCGCCGGCCGGTCGCTGCGGTGCGGGACGATGTGAGATTGGCAGTACGAATCGAAGGCCCGGCGACCGAGGCGTCACATGGTGACGTCGCGGCGGCTCAGTCCCCAGGCAGACAGGCCCAGGCCGCCAAGGGCGAGGACGAGGCAGGCCGCGATGCCGAACCAGTCCCAGCTGCCGATCATCGGCAGGCCCATGTGGGAGGTCAGCGCCAGCTGGTGGACCCAGTCGGGCAGCTTCAGCGCCGGCGCGAACAGGTCGACGAGGAAGGTGAGGGTCACCACCACGGCCACGGTCTGCCCAGCGAACGAGGGCCGCAGGAGCCCGCCGATGGCCAGACCCACGCCGGCGAGCCCCGCCGCATAGAGCCCGAGCACCGCCGTCCCCAGGATCGGGGTCGTCGGGTCGCCGCCGACCGTCACCACGCCCGCGCCGACGCCGATGGCGACGACGGCCGTCAGGACGGCGATCGCGGCCATCACGCCGAGTCCCGCCGAGATCGCCCAACGCGCCCGCGCCAGAGGGGCTGTGAGAAGCAGCTCGAGCCGGCCGCTCGACTCGTCCGACGCCCAGCCGCCCACGAGCGTCGCCGCCGCGAAGCCGACCAGGATGAAGCCCAGCTCCACGAACGTGAGCTGCAGCCAGCCACCGGCGCTGGCGAGGTCGATCTTCGGGAACAGGGTGTGGAAGAGCCTCAGGGAGTCCGGCGACGTCGCGGCCAGCGCGGTGCTGACCGACCCGGAGACGGCGCCCATGCCCATGCTGAAGAGGCCGATGCCAACCCCCCAGGCGAGGGCCATGGGCAGGCGCTCGCCAAGCGATCGGCCCAGGGGCCCGTTGAGGCCGAGCGTGGCCTCGGGGAACCGGACCCACGGAATCACCCTGGTCTCCCCGAGGTCGCGGCGAGCAAAGGCTTCCACGCCGAGCGCGATGAGGACCACGGCGACGAGAGCCACCGGGAGCAGCGACGGCCAGTCGTACTGGCCGGCGAGCGGCTGGTTCCTGGTCGTCCAGCCGAACCAGGTGAGGTTCGCCAGGCTGGAGAACGCCGGAACCGACGCCTGGTAGCCGTTCATGAGGAACCCGGCCGCCATCACGGCGCCGGCGATGCCCGCCGCGCCCGCGCGACCGATGACGGGCGCCAGGGCGAAGGCGACGGAGCCCGAAGCGAGTCCCATGACGCCCGCCCACGCGGCGAACCCGACCGCGGCCTCGGGTGAGATCGCGTCACCCGGCAGGGTCCCGAACGCGGCGCCCGAGAACCACGACAGCACGGCGAGGACGGCGAGGACGATCCCGAGGCTGGTCAGGTGCGCCGCGAGCTTCTCGAACGCGATCCGGCGCCGGCCGAGCGGGCTCACGGCCATGAGGTCCAGGCTCCCCCGCCGGGCCTCGACGGCCAGGGTCGCCGAGAGTGCGAGGATCGACCAGAGGCCGAAGATCACGGCGATCGTTGCCGCGTTCTTGAGGGACATCATCCCTCCAAGGGTCGCGAGGTGCGCGGGCGACGGAGTGCCGTAGAAGCCCGTCATCACCGCCGGCAGGTGGTGGAAGAGGTTTTCGAAGCCGGCTCGCGACTGCACGGTCGTGTAGGTCCTGCCGTAGTCCGCACCGGCGCTCAGCATGGCCACGCTCAGCAGACCGGACATGATCAGGATGGCCCTCCGCGAGTCGCGAAGCGTCTTGGCGTAGACGCTGCCGAACCCGAAGATCCGGCTCCACGGTGAGGCCGATGTCGAAGCGGCGACCGGCGACAGGTGTCCCAGCTCGATGGTCATGACCGCGCGACCTCCTCGATGGTCTCCCGGCCGTACAGGGCCAGGAAGCTCTCCTCCAGGCTCGGTTCCCGGCTGACGAAGTCGAGCAGCTGGTGGCGGGCCGCGGCCTGGACGACCGGTGTGATCGGACCCGTGACCCGCATCCGCAGCAGGTGGTCATCGGTCGTGACCTCGCTCACGCCCGGCAGACCCTCGAAGTCCGTCGCCGGGACCGGACCGGCGAAGCGCAGCTCGACGTGGTGATCGGCCAGGTCGCGGAACGCCTCCACGCGGTCGACCTTCACGAGCCGTCCGTCACGAATGATCGCCACCCGGTCGCAGGTCCGCTCGACCTCGCCCAGGATGTGGCTCGACAGGAAGACGGTTCGGCCCTCGATCTTCGCCTCGCGGACGAGGGCGTAGAACGACTGCTGGACCAGCGGGTCGAGCCCGGACGTCGGCTCGTCCAGGATCAGGAGCTCCGGTCGATGCTGGAGCGCGATGACGAGCCCGATCTTCTGCTTGTTGCCCTTCGAGAGCTCCTTGAAGCGGCGCGAGGGGTCGATGTCGAGACGCTCGATGAGCGCGGCCTGGTAGGCGGGATCGACACCGTCCCGGAGGTTGGCGAAGTACCTGATCGTCTGACCGGCGGTCAGGCGATCGTAGAGGGCGAACTCACCGGGGATGTAGCCGACCCGGCGGTGGATGGCGACCGGGTCCGCGCGCGACTCGATTCCGAAGACCAGCGCGCGGCCGCTCGTCGGCCGGATCAGGTCCAGGATCGTCCGGATGGTCGTCGTCTTCCCGGCCCCGTTGGGCCCCAGGAAGCCGAACACCTCGCCGGTGGAGACCTCCAGGTCCAGGTCGATGATCCCGCGGTGCGGGCCATAGGACTTGGTCAGCCTCTCCGTCCTGATGATTGCCGTCATCTGAATGCTCCTTCGGCGATATCCAGCGTCAGCCGAACCACTGGCGCAGCATCGAGCGGTCGGCGATGGTCAACGATCCGGCCGGGGCTCCGAGGACTCGCTCGAACGCCTCCTCGAAGGCCGCGAACCTGCCCTCGACGGCCTCGAACGTGATGGTGTTGGCCTGGCGGGCGAAGAAGAGCTCACCGGCCAGGTCCTGGGCGCCGCGGATGAGCCACAGCAGGACGCGAGCGGAGTCGTCGGGTGAGCTCACCGAGAACACGCCCTCCGCCCTGCCCTGCCCGATGATCGTGGCCAGCAGCCGCGCGAACCGGGTCAGCATGCCCTGATAGAGCTTCTCGCGAACGATCGCGTTGTCGTCCGAGTACCAGACCCGCAACAGTGCCAGCATCAGCTCCCTCCGCTCGGTCTTCCAGCGGGCGATGCCCGAGAAGAGCCGCGCGAGCTTCTCCGCGGCTGGCAGGTCCGGATCGGCCACGACCGGCGCCACGGCCGCCGTCGCGGCGACCACCATGCGCTCCACCACGGCTTCGAGCAGGGCCACCTTCGAATCGAAGTAGTGGTAGAAGGCTCCCTTCGAGACGTCCAGCTCGTCCAGGACGTCCTGGACGCTCATCTGCTCGTAGCCCTTCGCCTGGATGAGCCGCTGGGCGACGTCGAGAAAGGCCTCACGCCGGATGGCGTGGCGTGCCCCGTTGACCGTGCGCGCCAATCTCCAGTCCCCTCCTGCAATATCCGACCGACCGTCGGTCTGATAATACACCCCCTGCTGCGCCAGGCGGCCAGGAGGCAAGGCGCGCGGGGTGAGAGCAGCCAGGCTGCGAGCACGCGACGAGTTCGGCCGCAGCCGATCAGCTGACGGCGGGAGCGATCGCCCCGGTCCCGGGAGCCACGCGGGCGGCCCGGGTGGCGGAGCGGCCTACGCCACCCGGATGCTCCTGCGGAGGTCCTCGTCGAACAGCGACTTGGGGATCATCGCGTGGACGCCGATGTTCGAGTCCACGACCTGGGTGATGCGGAAGGAGATCGCGATCGACGAGAGCGCATACGCGTCGTCCCGCGTCAGTCCAGCCCTGGTGCTCAGGAAGTTGATGACATTGTGCAGCGCCCTGATGAAGGCATTGCGGAAGGCGGTCTGCTGGTCGGGCACGGGCTGCGCCGTGGCCATCGCGATCCAGTGGGTGCCGGTCTCGGCCATCGGCCAGCGGTCCGCCTCGGCCACCGCGGACAGCGCCCCCTGATGGAGGACGACCTGCACCTCGCAGTCGCGCATCGCCGATTCGATCGCGGTGAGGTTGACCTCCCCGTCGCCCTGCGCCACGTGGCTGTCGCCTGTGAAGAGGCGAGCTCCATCGCGCCAGACCGGGATGAAGAGCCGCGAGCCGGCGACGATCTCGCGCAGGTCGATGTTCCCTCCGTGCTGACCGGGGGGCACGGAGCTGACGACCAGGTCCGTGCCCGGAGGCGCCAGGCCGATCGTTCCCTGGAACGGCGCCAGGGGGATGTGCACGCCGGGCCGGAACTGCGTCCGGTTCCGCTCCCTGTCGAAGTGGAAGAAGATGACCTGTCCGTTGGGGAACTCGTCCGGCAGCGCGCCGGTGCGCAGCCCGGGGAGCACCGGGTTGTGGAAGTTGGCGCCGAAGTCGATCGGGTCGAGCCGCCGGAAGCGCACCTCCAGCATGTCTCCGCGGCGCGCGTCCCGCACTCCGACCGGACCGATGATCGAGTGCGGGCCCCTGCCGGGGTTGTCGAGGCGAAGCTGAGCGATCTGCTGGATCGTGAGTCCGGGCTGCAGCTCGCCGAGGAAGTGCGTGAGGGTGTTGGGGAACCGGATCACATCGCCCGAGTCGACCGTCGCGACGTCGGGCAGGTCCATCCGGAACTGTCCCAGGTGGACGGTCTCGCCGGGGATCGACTCGATGGTGGTCCGCCTGCCGGCGGCGTCTTCACCGGAATCGCTCGCCGCGGCGGGCAGCGCCAGCGCGGGCGACGCCGCGGCGGCGAGCGCCATGGCGCCGGTGCTCCTGAGCAGCGTCCGCCGGCTGATTCGCCGGCTCTCCCAGGCCTCGGCGACCGCATCGCCGTCGAGGGCGTCCGTCTGGCTCAATCGATCCAGCCGGGCCGGAGTGGCCAGGTGCTCGGTCAGCGCGTCGTCCATACGGCGGTGCTGCTCGTGCTCGCTGCAACCGAACATTGGTCTTCCCCTCCTCTCGTGGCCGCGTCTGCGGGCGGGCGGCCGTGGCCCGCGTGGCCAGGGTATCCGGAATGGCGTGCAGAGGAAATCGTGCGGAGGAACTGAGGATCACGAACGGGTTGTCGTGTCTCGTCCAGCGCCGCCGGCGCGGTTGTGACTTTCAGCGGTAGGACTGGGAGGAGTCTGCTTCGAGGGGATGGCCGGGCTCGCCGGCCATCGTCTCTTCGTCCCCCGCGACCTGTCTCCGTCTGCGAGGTGCAGCCGGGGTGCGTGTTGAAGGTCACGGCCGGTTCCCTCATGCTTGAACGAGGAGTGACGGCACTTCGGGCTCATGTCGGCCACCATGTCCGGCTCACCAGAGCCGCAACAGGAGGAGACCATGTCCGTAAGCACCGGTAACGACTTCGAGTTGGCGCTCAGGACGATCGGCCGGGCATGGGCCTGGCTGCTGGCCTTCGGGATCATCTCGATCATCGCCGGGCTGGCGGCCATCTTCTGGCCGGGCCCGACGCTGCTGGTCATCGCCATCGTGTTCGCCGTGCAGCTCATCGTGGGCGGGGTCTTCCGGTTCGTAGGAGCCTTCGCGATCCCGGGCGAGACCGGGTGGCTCAGGGCGCTCCAGGCCTTCCTCGCGATCCTCTCTTTCGCCGTCGGCCTCTTCCTCGTCGGCCACCTGGTGCTCAGCCTCCTGGTCCTGGCGATCGTCCTCGGCGTCTACTGGGTCGTGCACGGCGTGATCGAGCTGTTCGTCGCCATCGGGCACGCCGAGCTGCCGGGCCGCGTGTGGATGATCGTCAGCGGGATCCTCGGCATCGTCGCCGGGGCGATCCTGATCGTGGCGCCAGGGCTCTCCCTGTTTGCGCTGACAATCGTCCTGGGCGTGTGGCTCGTCCTGTTCGGCGCCATCCTGGCCGTCCAGGCC
>DASYBH010000195.1:0-9867 GCA_036500885.1 Candidatus Dormiibacterota bacterium | reverse complement strand
GACCCACTACCTGGCTATCCCGCCCTCGCTCTTCGAGACCGTGATCCACAAGCTGGGCCAGTCCGGCGCCGCCGCCGACGCCCGAGTCGTGGTCGAGAAGCCGTTCGGGCGCGACCTCGCCTCGGCACGCGAGCTGAACCGGGTCGTGCAATCCGCCTTCCCCGAGGAGTCGATCTTCCGGATCGACCACTTCCTCGCCAAGGAGGCGATCGAGAACATCACGTACTTCCGGTTCGCGAACTCGTTCCTCGAGCCGATCTGGAACCGCGGCCAGATCGCGAGCGTCCAGGTCACGATGGCCGAGGACTTCGGCGTCGAGGGGCGGGGTAAGTTCTACGAGGCGACCGGCTGCCTGCGCGACGTCGTGCAGAACCACCTGTTCCAGATCGTGGCCTTGCTGGCCATGGAGCCGCCCGTCGGTGGCGGCTACGAGGGCGTGCGCGACGAGAAGGCGAAGGTGTTCCGCGTCATGCGCCCGCTGACGCCCGACGACCTCGTCCGAGGCCAGTTCCAGGGCTACCGGGACGAGCCCGGCGTGGCGCCCGACTCCGACGTGGAGACGTACGCCGCGGTCCGGCTCTACATCGACAACTGGCGCTGGCAGGGCGTCCCGTTCTTCCTGCGCTCGGGCAAGAAGCTGAAGGTGACCGCCACCGAGGTGCTCGTCGAGTTCAGGTCGCCGCCCGTGGCGATCTTTCCCGGCGCGGTGCCGCCGACCGGCCGCGGCAACTACGTGCGGTTCCGGATCGCGCCCAACTCCGGCATCGCGCTGGCGGCGCGGGTCAAGACGCCGGGCGAGGAGTTCCGGGGCGAGCAGCGCGAGCTCTTCCTGAGCGAGGCCGAGCGCAAGGTGGAGCAGCCGTACGAACGCCTGCTCGGCGACGCGATCGCCGGCAGCGGGATGCTGTTCGCGCGCAAGGACTCGGTGGAGGCGGCCTGGGCCGCCGTCGATTCGGTGCTCACGAATCACCACGGGTCCATTCCCTACGCGCCTGGAAGTTGGGAACCGGCGGAATCGGACCCGCTCGTGGCGGGCTTCGGCGGCTGGCACCAGCCGCACGGCGCAGTCAAGCCCAAGGTCGCGGCCACGCAGTGATGGAGGGCTGCTCCTCGGTCTATTTCGGCGTGCGCCAGCTCGGGCTGACGCTCGAGGATGCGTGGGAGGCCGCGAGCGGCGACGGCGACGGACGCGCTTGCGGCGACGCTGATGAGCCGACCGGGTGCTGGCGATGCAGGCGTCGGTGACCGATCGCTACGCGACTGCGCTGGCCAGGCGGTTCTACCAGGCGCTGCCCGAGGCGCGGCGCCAGCTCGACGACGAGCGGCTGGAGATCGTCCGCAGCGGCGGGCTGCCACCGAAGCCTGAGTATGGGCTGCCCTCGCTGCTCTGCGCGGCCGGCGACCCGCCGCTGCGCGACCGCACCGCTGCGCGACCGCACCGCCGCGCCAGAGCCAATGGAGGCGCCGTCGGGGGGCAGCGTGCGCGAAACCATCCGAGAGCGCCGGGGTCAGGCCAGCGCCACGTCTGTCTTTGGAAAGTCCTCACCCTTGCGGAGCAGGGGCCGGCCAGCGAGGCGGGCGGTTGCGTACGCGAGGCAGTCGCCGAAGTTGAGCCTGGCCGGATGGCGGCCCCTCCCATATCGAAGCCAGGCCTCTGTGGCAAGCTGCGAGTGCGCCGAGTCGAACGGGACGACGACGATCCCAGCCCGCTCCACCATCAGGGAGAGCAGGCGCTGGCCCCCCTCGCCGAGGCGTGCCGCCAGCACGATCGCGGTCTCGGCCAGCGTCGGCGCGCCGATGCCCGGTCAGCCCTTCGGTCGCTCGTCCAGGACACGGCGCATCTTGCCGATCGACCGCTCCACGGTGTTCGGCTCGATGACCTCGACGCTGATGCTGACTCCGATGGTGTTCTTGGCCCGTTCGGTGAGCACCGCCCCCGCCGCGGCCGCAGCACCGGCGGTGGTCTCTGCGCGGCGCTCCACCCGCACCGTCAGAGCGTCCATCCGCCCCTGCCGACTCAGTACGCACTGGAAATGCGGTGAGAGCTGCGAGACGCGCAGGATGAGCTCCTCGATCTGGGTAGGGAACAGGTTCACTCCGCGCAGGATGATCATGTCGTCGGTACGGCCGGTGACCCTCTCCATCCGCCGCATCGGCCGGGCGGTGCCCGGCAGCAGCCGGGACAGGTCCCTTGTGCGGTACCGCACCACTGGCATCGCCTGCTTGGTCAGCGAGGTGAAGACGAGCTCGCCCGGCTTCCCGTCGGGCAGCACCGCCCCGGTGACCGGGTCGACGACCTCCGGGTAGAAGTGGTCCTCCCAGACGTGCGGCCCGTCCTTTGTCTCCACGCACTCGTTGGCCACGCCGGGTCCGATCACCTCGGACAGCCCATACATATCGACCGCCTCGATGTCCAGCCGCTGCTCCAGCTCCCGGCGCATGTCGTCGGTCCACGGCTCCGCGCCGAAGATGCCCACCCGAAGCGACGTGGCGCGGGGGTCCATCCCCTGGCGCACCATCTCGTCGATGATCGCCAGCATGTAGCTGGGCGTCACCATCATGATGTCGGGTTCGAAGTCGCGGATGAGCATGACCTGCCGCTCGGTCATCCCACCGGACACCGGGATGACCGTGCAACCCAGTTCCTCCGCGCCGTAGTGCGCGCCCAGCCCGCCGGTGAACAGACCGTACCCGTACGCTACATGCACCCGATCCCCGGGCCGGCCGCCGGAGGCCCGGATCGAGCGGGCGACCAGCTGGGCCCACGTTCGGATGTCGTCCCGAGTGTAGCCGACCACTGTCGGCCGGCCTGTGGTCCCCGACGAGGCGTGCAGCCGCGCCACCTGGTCGCGCGGCACCGCGAACATGCCGAACGGATACTGCTCGCGCAGGTCTGCCTTGGTGGTGAACGGAAACCGGGCCAGATCCGAGAGCTCCCGGCAGTCGTCCGGATGCACCCCCACTGCGTCAAACGCCTTGCGGTAGTGCGGCACGTTGGAGTACGCATGCCGCAACGACGACCGCAATCGCTCCAACTGCACTGTGCGCAGCTCATCGACGGACGCCCGCTCGATGGGCTCCAACTCGTCCAGGCCGATCACGCTTCGATCACATGGACCGTAAAGCCGCGGTCGAGCAGCCGCCGGGTGACCACACTCTGCCCTGCGATCTCGATCTCCTCCGGTGTGACGTTGCTCACATCACGATCCGGCTTCCCACGCCTCTCGCCTTGTTCGACTGCGCACACTTTATGGACGGATGCGCACTGTCAGTAGGAGAGGCGCCGCAGCTTGCTCGCCAGGACCGCGATGATGCGCTCCGCATGAGACCATAAGTCCGGCAACGGACCCTCTCTCCTGGAGACGAATGGCAAATGCAGATGGAACGAGACGTGCGGCTCGATGACCGCTACCTTCGCGAGCAGGGCCGCATCTACGTCACCGGCGTGCAGGCCCTGGTCCGGCTGCCCTTCGACCAGGCCCGCCGCGACCGCCTGCGCGGCCTGCGCACAGGCTTCTTCGTCTCCGGTTACCCGGGCAGCCCACTGGGCGGCTACGACCTCACCCTGCGCGCCGCTCGCCCGCTGGCCGAGCGCTTCGACATCGTCCACCAGCCCGGGCAGAACGAGGAGCTGGCGGCCACCGCGATCACCGGCACGCAGATGCTGCCGATGTACCCCAGCTCCCGCTACGACGGGGTGGTCGGCATCTGGTACGGCAAGGGACCGGGCATGGACCGCTCGGGCGATGCGCTGCGCCACGGCAACTACGCGGGCACGTCTGAGCACGGCGCCGTCGTCGTCCTATCGGGGGAGGACCACGACGCCAAGTCGTCCACACTGCCCATCCAGCAGGAGTGGGCGTTCGTCCACGCCGGCATCCCGCTCCTCTACCCGTCCAGCGTGCGCGAGTTCCTCGAATACGGCCTGCACGCGATCGCGCTCTCGCGCTTCTCGGGGTGCTGGGCCGGCCTCAAGCTGGTGGGCCAGCTGTGCGACGGCGGAGAGACGTTGGACGTCGACCCCACCCGGCCCGCCATCAGGCTGCCAGAGGTCGAGCACGAGAAGTACCAGTACTGGCGCTTCAGCCCGGGCGAGACGGTCGAATACGAGCGCCGGCTGTACGAAGAGCGCCACCCCGCCGTGCTTCGCTACGGGCGCGCCAACGGACTCGACACCGTCGTCCATCAGGCCCCCGGCGATCGGGCCGCCATCGTGACCGCCGGCAAGTCATTCGCCGATGTCAGCCAGGCCCTGCGCGATCTCGGCCTGGAGGCGCGCGACCTGAGCGCGGCCGGCGTCCGGCTGGTCAAGCTGGGACTGATCTACCCGGCCGACGAGGCATTCATTCGCGACGCGGTGGGCGGGTTGGGCGAGGTGCTGGTCGTCGAGGAGAAGCGCGGGTTCCTGGAGGAACGCGTGAAGGCCGCCATCGGCGGCGCCCGCGTGCTCGGCAAGCACGACGAGCGTGGCGCCCCCCTGTTCCCCGTACACGGCGCGATGAGCCCGGATGCGGTGGCCGAGCGCCTCGGCCCGCGACTCCGGGCCCTGGTCGACGACGCTGCCGCCGCCCGCATCGACCGCCGGCTGTCCGAGATCGTCGGCGCGCGCTCCCGCACGTACGAGGTGCTGCCCCGGCGCACCCCCAACTACTGCTCGGGCTGTCCCCACAACGTTTCGACCCGCCTCCTGCCCGGCCAGGAGGCCTGGGGCGCGCCCGGCTGCCACGTCTTCGCATCGATCATCGAGCAGCCGGAGCGCCACATCGAGGTGATCACCCAGCTCGGCGGCGAGGGCCTGCCCTGGATCGGCCTGGCCCCGTTCACCGACCGCGCGCACATGTTCCAGAACCAGGGCGATGGTGGCCTCTGGCATTCGAGCTATCAGAACATCCGGTTCGCTGTCGCGGCGGGCGTCTCCATGACGTTCAAGATCCTGTTCAACGCCGCGGTCGCCAACACGGGGGGCCAGCCCCCGGTCGGGGCGGCGGACGTGCCCCGGCTGGCCTCGATGCTGGCCCTCGAGGGTGTGCGCAAGATCGCGATCGTGACCCGGGACCGCGACCACTATCGGGGCGCCGGCCTGCCCGCCGCGGCCGCCGTCCATCCGGTCGAGGACTACGACGCGGTGGTCAGAGACCTCGAGGCCGCGAGCGGCGTCACCGTCATGCTCTACGACGGCGAGTGCGCGAACGAGCGCCGGCGGCAGGAGAAGCGTGGGCTGAGAGCGCGGCCGACGCGCTACGTGATGATCAACGAAGAGGTCTGCGAGAACTGCGGTCACTGCGGCGAGCTGACCAACTGCATGTCCCTGCACAAGGTGGACACGTGGCTGGGGCCGAAGACGCAGGTCCACCTCTCCTCCTGCGCACAGGACATCGCCTGCGTGAAGGGCGACTGCCCCTCGTTCATGGTCGTCGACGTCGTCCCCGGCACGGGCATCCGGAAGCCGAGCGTCGCCGAGCTGGAGGCCGGCGCTGCCCCGGAGCCTCCGCTGCCCTCGCTGGACCGGCCGTACCACGTCTACATCCCCGGCGTGGGCGGCACCGGCGTGCTGACCGTCAACGCGATCCTGAGCTGGGCAGCCCTGATCGACGGCCGTCACGTCATGTCATACGACCAGACGGGCGCCGCCCAGAAATGGGGCGCCGTCCTGTCGTCGATCGTGATCTCGGCCCCGGAGTCTCCGGCCGCCGCCAACCAGGTCGGCCTGGGTCGGGCCGACCTCTACCTCGCCGTCGACCTGATGGCGGGCAGCGACCGCGCCAACCTGGAGCGGTGCGACCCGTCGCGGACGGCGGCGGTCGTGAACACCACGCTGCTGCCGTCCGGCGAGATGGTCCGGGGAGCGCCGGGTGCGGCCACGGCCGACTCGGCCGGCGACATGGCCTCCGCGATCGGCCGCCATGCCCGGCAATCGGTGGAGGTGGCGGCACGGGAGCTGGCCGAGAGGCTGTTCGGCGACCACCTGGCCGCGAACATGATCGCGCTGGGCGTCGCATACCAGGCCGGCTTCCTTCCCATCCGCGCGTCCGCGATCGAGGCCGCGATCGAGCTGAACGGGGTGGCTGTGCGCCAGAACCTGCAGGCGTTCCGCTACGGGCGGCTCTGGCGGTACGCGCCGGAGCGGCTGGCGGCACCGACCTCGAACCCGCCCACGGTGGCGGAGGAACGCGACCGGCGCGCCGTGGCGCTGCGGGAGTGGGGTGGCGATGCGCCCGCGGAGGAGTACCTGCGGTTCTGCGCGCTGGTCGCATCGCGCCGGAGCGAGGAGGACGAGCTCACGCGCGAGGTCGTGCGCAACCTCTACAAGCTGATGGCCTACAAGGACGAGTACGAGGTGGCGCGGCTCCACCTCGAGGCCGGCGCGCGAGCACGCGCCGAGCGTCTCTTCGAGCGGCCGGGGCGGGTGGCATGGCTGCTCCACCCGCCGCTGCTGCGGGCGATGGGCATGGATCGAAAGCTGCGCCTGGGCGAGTGGTTCACGCCGGGGATGCGGGCGCTCCGCTGGCTGCGATGGCTCCGTGGAACGCCGTTGGATCCCTTCGGCCGCGCCACCGTGCGCCGGGTGGAGCGAAGGCTGCCGGCGTGGTACCGCCAGCTGGTGCTGCGGGCGCTGGACGAGCGGCCGGACCGGGCGCTGGAGGTCGCGCGCCTGCCGGACATGATTCGGGGCTACGAACAGATCAAGCTCCGGAACGTCGAGCGTGCGGAGCAGCGAGCGGAAATGCTGATGGGGACCCGACCGCTCACTGTCTTCCCAGCGTCGGGGGCGAGCGGAGGGCGAGGGACGTCCGGCTGACCTTCCGCAAGAGCGGCGGGTCGGTCAGGGCGCCTGGAGGAATACCTGCAGGACGGCGGCCGCCCTCCGTCCGTCGGCGAGGCAGCCGAGCTCGGCTGGAGACCGCCGCCCTGGCGATCTCCAGCCGTGGCGACCCTACCGGCCGATGCCCGACTCGGCCGCCTGCTCCACGATCTGCCGCGCGTCCGCCGGAAGGAGGAGCTCCGCGGCGACGTCATGGATGGCCGCTCCGGCGACCCTCGAGACGTACCGGCCGTGGTTCGGGTACAGGGAGGCCAGCGTACCGGCGTCGAACGGCGCCGTCGTGCCGAACAGGACGCAGAACGGGTTGGCTCCCGAGTTCCCCAAACCCGAGTACGCCGCGGTCGGGACCTGGAGCTGCGGGAGGCGGATGCCGCCGACCGCGTTGCCGAGGCTGTCGCGGACGATGACCTTCGTCGCACCAGCGTTGACGACGTCGAGCCGGGGCGCGACCGGTGGCGGCGTACCACCGCTCACCCACTCCCGGAGCTCCTGGCTGGCGTCGGCCTGCACGAAGTGGCCCGGGCCGTCATTGAGCGGGAGGGCGCACGTCGGCATGGTCGCGCCTGGCAGCGATTTCGCGATGTCCCGGGACACGTTGGTCAGCGTGTACAGGTCGACGTGGGTGGAACCAGCCACCTCCCAGTCGCGGAAGAACGGGTTGTCGGGCTGGCGGCTGTTGAAGTACCCCAGGAAGATGAGGTCCGTCTCGGTCTCGTATGCCAGCACGGGGACGCGAAGGTCGCTTCGGAACGCCAGCGGGCGTGGCGTCGCGATGGCCGGCTGCGGGGCCTGGGAGAGCGGCGTGCTGCCATCTCCCCGGCTGATGATCAGGAAGCCGTCGTAGACGTTCGCCCGCGGCTGGACCGCATCGTAGTACGTGGTCAGGCGAGCGGCCGATTGCGACTCCCCCGCCGCGATGAGATGCTGGACGCGGAGGCTCCCCAGGGGATCCACGCCGTTCGGATGACTGAGCGCCCGGCCGGCCTGCGAAAAGATGTCGTACGAGTAGCTGTCGCCGGGATGGACGAGGGACCCGTAGCGCGCCGGGTCCCACACCTTCAGCGCCCCCGCGTTGCCCAGCGGGTTGCCGGGCGGCAGGCCGTTCACGCCGACCGTCTGCGCCGAGACGCCAACCCATGCGAACCCATCACGAAGAAGCTCGGTCAGGGCCGCCGACCAGCCAACTCCGACGTCGGCGCCGGTGCTGACGTTCAGCCACTCCACGATTACCGTGCCGTTGAAGCGCTTCGGGTTCACCGGCCTGCGCACGAGGAGCCGGGTCTCGTAGCCGGCGGTGCTGCTCGGCGTGACCGACCAGCGGCCGTCGGAGCCCAGCGCGCCGACATTCGTGAACGCGCGGGCCGTCCCGGAGTAGAAGAACTCCTGCTCCGTGTACCCGAAGCGGGCGAGATCGACGACGGTGGAGTCGTACGGAAACCCGTGGCTGCCGCCGGTGATCGGGCCGGTCACCGTCGGGCTGGGGACGTCGGAGGCGGCCGACGCGACCGCCGGGGTCGCTCCGGCCCACAGGCCGGCGGCGACCACCACCCCCACCAGCGCCAGGACGGACCTCACTCGCGAGCGAACAGTTCGCATGACAGCACCTCCTCCCTGAATCCGTTTGCCGGCTGCGATCGTGGTTCGTCGGCCCCGTCACAGCTCCCGCGCTGTCGCACCAACCGCGGGGTCCGCGGCGCCGGCGCGCAGGTCGTGGACGGGGCGGCTCAGAACCTTCACTGGTTACCCGTCCTCTCACCCGCGGAGCCCAATAGCATCCTGCCCGCGGTCATTGGCGGCGAACCCAGGGTGAAATCAGCCGCCCGCTCGCCGATCATGATCGACGCGGCATTCGTGTTCCCGGTGGTGACCGCTGGCATCACCGACGCGTCGGCCACACGTAGCCCCTCGACCCCATGCACGCGCAGCCGGGGGTCGACGACCGCGAGGGCGTCACGGCCCACCCTGCAGGTACCGACCTGGTGGTGGTAGGTGATCGCGGTCTTGCGCACGTAGCTCTGGAGCTCGTCGGTTGACGCCACCTCCGGCCCGGGGTAACGCTCGACCGCCCCCCAGGCCTGCAGCGCCTCCGTGGCGCCCATCCGCCGGCACAGCTCCACAGCGGCAACGAGGCTCTCCAGGTCGGCCTCGCAGGACAGGATGTTGGGGTCCAGGAGCAGCTGATCGTCGAGCGTCGGCCCGCTGAGGCGGATCGTCCCGCGGCTGAGCGGCCGCACCATCCCGCCCATCAGCGTGAAGCCGTTCTCGGGCCCCTGCATCCAGGGCTCGTACATCGGGACCATGAAGTGGATCGGCTGGATGTCGGGCACGGGGAGGCCGGGACGCGACCGCCAGAAGAGATGCGTCTGACACGCCGGCAAGCCAGGGGAGGGAGCCCCCACGGTGCGCTCGGCGCTGAAGATCACCGGCGACAGGAGGTGGTCATGGAGGTTCTCCCCTACGCCCGGCACGTCCGCGACGACCTCGATGCCGTGCGCGCGGAGGTGGTCGGCGGGCCCAACGCCGGAGAGCATGAGCAGGTGCGGCGAGCCGATCGTGCCGCCGGATACGATCACCTCGCCGGCGTGCTTGCGCTCCATCTTGCCGCCGCGCGTCCACTCCACGCCGATACAACGGGCCCCCTCGAACAGGAGCCGGTGGGCCCGCGCGCGCAGCACGATCATCAGGTTGGGGTGGTCGATCACAGGCTGCAGGTAGGCGGCGGCCACGCTGTGGCGGATCCCCCCCTCGATGCTGAACTGCATGTAAGACACGCCGTCCTGTGCGTCACCGTTGTAGTCCGGGTTGAACGGCACTCCGCACTCCTGCGCCGCCGCGACGATCGCCTGGTGGATCGGGTCCGCCTCGTAGGACGACAGGATCGTCACGATGCCGCCGTCGTCGGCGGCACGGCGCTCGATGCGCTCGAACACGGGCCGCACGTCGTCCCATCTCCAGCCCTCGGCACCAAGCCAGGCCCAGGTGTCGTAGTCGAGGCGCGCGCCCCGGACCCAGATCATGCCGTTCAGGGAGCTGCAGCCACCGAG
>DASYBH010000194.1:0-3170 GCA_036500885.1 Candidatus Dormiibacterota bacterium | reverse complement strand
CGCTGATGCCGCGCGAGGAAGCACCGGTCGATGAATCGGGCACGCCCTGGCACATGCTCACCCGTCCGCTCAAAGTGGACCCGCCCAAACCAGAGCCGCCGGGCATTGCACCGGCGCCCGCACCGGCCCCGCCCCCACCCTCCCTCGGGGGGCGGGCCCAAGCTACGGCATGACGGTGGCGGGGTCAACCGAGCCTGTAAAGGCTCTGGCGGCACTGGCGCGGACCCCCACCGGATGCAATGCTGTAGTCCGCCAAAACTATTGGGAGGAGGTGGATCGATGACCGCGCCGTCCTATGTACACGGTGCCAGCGGCGTCCCGCTCCTGGGTGAGACGATCGGTGAGAACCTGCGCCGGACCGTCGCCCGCCACGGAGATCGCGAGGCCCTCGTGGTCAGGGACCAGGGCTACCGCGCCACCTATCGTCAGCTCTGGGAGCAGACCGGCCTCGCGGCGCGCGGGCTCATGGCGCGGGGGGTGCGCAGGGGCGACCGCGTCGGCATCTGGTCGCCCAACCGCTCCGAGTGGGTCGTCACCCAGTACGCGACCGCGCGCGTGGGCGCGATCCTCGTCAACATCAACCCGGCCTTCAGGACGTCCGAGCTGGAGTACGCCCTCCACCAGTCCGGGACCAGCTTCCTGGTCCTGGCCGGGCGCTTCCGGACGACCGACTACCGCGCGATGCTGGCGGAGGTCAGGGGTGGCTGCCCCGAGCTGCGCGAGGCGCTCGTGCTGGATACCGGCTGGGAGGCGCTGCTGCGCGACGGCGAGAGCGTGAGCGACGAGGCGCTGGCCGAGCGGGAGGCCGAGCTGCAGTTCGACGACCCCATCAACATCCAGTACACCTCCGGCACGACGGGCTTCCCCAAGGGCGCCACCCTCTCCCACCACAGCATCCTGAACAACGGCTACTTCATCGGCGAGCGCCTCGCCTACACCGAGCGGGACCGCGTCTGCATCCCCGTGCCCTTCTACCACTGCTTCGGGATGGTGCTGGGCAACCTGGCCTGCACGACGCACGGCGCGTGCATGGTCGTGCCGGCCGAGTCGTTCGAGCCGCTGGCAACCATGCGGACCGTGCAGGAGGAGCGCTGCACCGCGCTCTACGGCGTGCCCACGATGTTCATCGCCGAGCTCGACCATCCGGAGTTCTCGACCATCGACTTCTCCAGCCTGCGCACGGGCATCATGGCGGGCTCGCCGTGCCCGGTCGAGGTGATGAGGAAGGTCCAGACGGCGATGAACATGCCCGAGGTCACCATCTGCTACGGCATGACCGAGACCTCACCGGTCTCGACGCAGAGCGACACCGACGACCCGCTGGAGAAGCGCGTGGCCACCGTGGGCCGCGTCCACCCGCACGTCGAGATCAAGGTGGTCGACCCGGCCACCGGCCGCATCGTGCCGCGCGGAGTGTCCGGGGAGCTGTGCAGCCGCGGCTACATCGTGATGCTCGGCTATTGGAACAACGACGCCGCGACGCGCGAGGCGATCGACGCCGGCCGCTGGATGCACACGGGCGACCTGGCCACCATGGACGAGGACGGCTACCTCAACATCGTCGGCCGGATCAAGGACATGATCATCAGGGGCGGCGAGAACATCTATCCGCGGGAGGTGGAGGAGTTCCTGTACACGCACGCCGACGTGGCCGACGTCCAGGTGATCGGCGTCCCCAGCGAGCGGTACGGCGAGGAGGTCATGGCCTGGGTCCGCCCGCGCGATGGCGCGACGCTCACGGGCGACCAGCTGACGGCCTTCTGCCGGGGACGGATCGCCACGTTCAAGATCCCGCGCTACTGGAAGTTCGTCGGCGACTTCCCCATGACGGTCACCGGCAAGGTGCAGAAGTTCAAGATGCGCGAGGTCGCGGTCGAGGAGCTGGGCCTGCGCCGGGCCGCGGGCATCGAGACCGCCTGATGGTCGGCCCAGGCGCGGAGCCGGCAGGCCGGCGATTCCGCCGGCCTACCGGCCGAGGTTCCACGGCGCGCCGGGCGCCGGCGGGGCCAGGTCCGCCATCGTCACGAGTCCGGGCGGCGCGGCGAGGACGCGCGGGATGGCGTTGACCACGATCGCCGCCGTCGCCGTGTCGCCGTGCAGGCCGCCGGGCACCTCCAGCTCCAGGTCCGGCTCGCCGACCAGGCGGATGTGGTCGCGGGGCGGCCCGATCCCGATCGCCATCTCGAGGGTGAGCGAGACCACCGTCCTCCCTCCCACCAGGCCGGTCGCCGTCTGGCGCAGCCCCAGCACCTGGCCCACCAGCACGGTGCCACCCGACATCCGCGCCGGCGCATCCGCCCGGATCGGCTCGATCCGCTCGTCGAGCTCGGTCAGCCGCCAGCCGAACGCGTGGGCGAGCATGTGCACGGACTCGGCAAGACCCACATGGCCGAGGCGCCCCTGCGCGACCTCCTCGCTGAAGGCGTCTGGCTCCATCCCGGCTCCCACCTTGCGCTGCAGCGGCACGCGACGGGTTGCGGCATCCTGCACCCGGTGGACCTCGACCCGGTCGACCCGCCGGCTCACCGCCGACAGTACGATCGCCAGGTAGTCCATGGCGAACCCGGGGTTGATTCCGGTGCCCAGTACCGTGACGCCCGCGCGCCGGGCCGCCGCGTCGATCTCGGCGGCGGCCTCCGGATGCGCGTCCCACGGGTAGGACAGCTCCTCCGTGGTCGAGACGACGTCGAGACCGCTCGCGGCCAGCTCGGCGATCTGCGGGCCGGCGCGCTCCAGCGAGGAGCTCGTGCAGTGGAGCGCGACCTGCGCCGTGGCGACCGGCTGGTAGGCGGCGGCCACGGCGGGCGAGTCCGGCGCCGGCCCTCCGGCAAGGTCGGACAGCCGCCGGCCCCGCAGGTCGGGGCTGACGTCGACGGCGGCCACCGAGCGCAGCCAGGGTCGCTCGGCGACCAGCGCGGCCACGGCCAGTCCGATCGGCCCGAGGCCGAAGTGCACGACGCCGGTGGGTCGGGTCTCAGGGGTGGCCATCGTCCTGGGCCAGGGTAACGGGTCCGGCAATGCGCCCCGATGGGCGCGCACCGCCCGCCCCGCCCCGCACTGGCATTTCTCGCCCGCAATGCTGGCATTGGTCGCCTATAATGACACCATGCTCGATGCCCGCCAGATCGCTGAGATCGTCCGCCGGCAGGACCACGACCCGGGGGTCAGCC
>DASYBH010000193.1:0-14424 GCA_036500885.1 Candidatus Dormiibacterota bacterium | reverse complement strand
CAGGTGGCCGCGGAGGCAGCCGGCCAGCTCGCGACGCCGATCCTCGAATCCGGCGCCGCCGGGCTCGTGCTGGCGATCGTGGTCACCGCGCTGCTCGCCCGCGCCTTCACCAGACCGCTGCGCGAGCTCCGGCGCGCCGCGGAGGACGTCGCGGGTGGCAACTACGCCCGGCGTGTGCACGGCACTGGCCGGGACGAGATCGGCGTCGTCGGCCAGGCGTTCAATCGCATGGCGGAGGCGGTCGAGCGCACGCGTTCTCAGCAGCGCACGTTCCTGGCCAACGTCTCCCATGAGCTGAAGACGCCGCTCACCAGCCTGATCGGCTTCAGCCAGGCGCTGATGGACGGAAGCCTGCGGACGGACGAGGAGAAGGCTCGGGCGGCCGCCATCCTGCACGAGGAGGCCGAGCGCGTGCTGCGCATGTCGCAGGAGCTGCTCGACCTGGCCCGGGTGGAGTCCGGCCAGCTCGCGCTCAACCCGCATCCGGTGGACCTGGGCATCCAGCTCCAGCAGGAGATCGAGATCGTGCGCAAGCGCGCCGACGCGCGGCGGCTCGCACTGCGGCTGACCATGCCCGACGCGCTGCCCCCGGTCCACGCGGACCCCGACCGGCTGCACCCGATCCTGGAGAACCTGCTCGACAACGCGGTCAAGTACGCGCCCGAGGGCACGCCGGTGTGGATCTCAGCCGAGCATCGCACGGACGGCAGGATCATGACGTCGGTCAGGAACCGCGTGGGTATCCGGCCGCCCGATCCCCAGCGGATGTTCGACCGCTTCTACCGCGGCGATCCGGCACGCTCGGCCGCGAGCGGCGTCGGCCTCGGCCTTGCCATCAGCCGGGAGCTGGCGATCGCGCAGAACGGCGACCTGCGGGCCGAGCTGAGCGCCGACGGCAGCCTGAGCCTGCGGCTCGACCTGCCGGCGGCGGCACAGCCCCCGGCATCGGTCGCGACCCCAGCCCGCGGCGCGCTCCGCCTGAGCCCGCGACCCCATCTTCCCGGGTAAGAGGGGGCAGGCCCACGCGTTCGTAGAGGGTTCGCCCGGAGGAAGCGATCGCGGTCGCCGCCGGTTGATGGTGAGATGCGCGCCATCCAGATCCAGCAGCACGGTGGTCCCGAGGTGCTCCAGGCTGCCGACATGCCATCGCCGCAGCCAGGACCCGGTCAGGTTCTCGTCGACGTCGCCGCGAGCGGGGTGAACTACATCGACACCTACCAGCGGAGCGGCCTGTACCCGATCCCGGTGCCGTTCGTGCCCGGTCTGGAGGGGGCCGGCAGGATCGTCGCCATGGGCGAGGGCGTGACCGGGCTCAGCACCGGCGACCGGGTCGGCTGGGCCGCCGCCGCCGGAAGCTACGCCGAGCAGGCGATCGTGGACGCCGCGAGGGCGATCCCGGTGCCGGACGGGGTGGCGGACGACGTCGCGGCTGCAGTGTTCCTGCAGGGCCTCACGGCGCACTACCTGGCCACGTCCACGTACCCCGTCCAGCAAGGAGACAGCGTCCTCGTCCACGCGGCCGCCGGCGGAGTCGGCCTGCTGTTGACGCAGATCGTCAAGCTTCGCGGCGGGCGCGTGATCGCCACCGTCTCGACGGACGAGAAAGCGGAGCTGGCCCGGGCCGCTGGCGCCGACGAGGTGATCCGCTACGACCAGGTCGACTTCTCGGCGGAGACGCGCCGGCTGACCGCCGGACGGGGTGTGCCGGCGGTGTTCGACGGGGTGGGGAGGACGACGTTCGACGGCAGCCTGGCCACCCTGCGGCCGCGGGGGATCATGGTCCTGTACGGCGCAGCGAGCGGCCCGGTGCCTCCGGTCGACCCGCAGCGCCTGAACTCGGGTGGCTCGCTCTTCCTGACGCGGCCGAGCCTGGTCC
Source organism: Candidatus Dormiibacterota bacterium (assembly GCA_036500885.1). Lineage (GTDB taxonomy): Bacteria > Chloroflexota > Dormibacteria > Dormibacterales > Dormibacteraceae > CF-161. Next base: position 12,548 of record DASYBH010000193.1, on the reverse strand, counting down.
ACTACACGGGCACGCGCGAGGAGCTGCTGGCCCGCGCCGGCGACCTCTTCGGCTGGATCGAGGCCGGCAAGCTCGACGTGCGCATCGGCGGGCGCTACCCGCTCGCTGACGCCAGACGAGCGCACGAGGACCTGGAGGGCCGCCGCTCCACGGGGAAGCTGCTGCTGGTGCCGTAGCCCGCCCGGGGGGCCTCGATCAGAAGAAGCCCAGGTGGACCAGGAGCTTCTCGGATGCCAGGACGAGGCTCGTGGCGACGTCGAGCGCCTCCTCCTGGTCGACGGCCTCGTCCGGGTCGGGCCAAGGCCCTCGCGGCCGGGAGTCGAGGCGAGCGCCTTCAGGGCGTCAGTCAGCAGGCGCTGTTGAGGGTGGACGTGTAGTTGAGCCAGTTGTCCTTGTCGAACTGGTAGCCCTTGGCATTCGGTCCATCGGATGCCGGAGTGCTCTCGTTGACCAGCTCGATGGCCTGCTTGGTGCGCGTTGACGCTCCGTCGTACCCGTGCTGGAGCTTGTACATGAGGTCACCGACGCCCACCGACTCCAGGTGGATGATGGTCGCCTGCGTCTTGCCGCAGCCCCAGGCTCCCAGGACGAACATCGACGTGCGCGTGGTGAGGCTGTTCATGAAACCCTCATAGGCGTAGAGGGCGTCGCTTCGCATGCCGCTGCCGTCGCTGGAGTTGAACTCGCGTTCCATTCCCATCTGACCTTCGAAGGGACTGGCGGTGCTGTCGTGGACGTGCGCTGCCGACACCGTGCTGGCCACGGTCTCACTCCAGGTGAATTTCGCCAGCGCGTCGTAGATCCCGATCAGGTCCGAGCTGTGATGGCCCGCATAGACGAACGGCATCTTGACCCCGGTCCCGGAGCCCCCGTGCTTGTCGGCGCCGCCGTTCTCCATCAGGGTCTTGCCGGCGCGCGCCCAGCTCCCCGCGATGTTGGTGAAGCCGTCGGCCTGCAGCTTGGCCGTGAAGGCGTCGTAGCTGAAGCCGCCCAGCATCTGGTCCCACCTGGCGGCCCCGAAGTACTGGATCACGGCGATCTCGACGCCGACGTACCCCTCGCGAAAGTTCGGGTTGTCCGTCTTCTTGAAGTTCCCGAACTGGCCGATGCCGGTTCGGAAATCGTTCGCGTCGTTGAAGCCCCAGTTCCCAGCGATGCCGAGGGCCTCCATCAGATCGTCGACCTTGGCCTGGTCCGGTGCCGAGAGGCCGTTCCAGACGTTCGGCTCCTGGCGAGCCAGCAGCAGGGCCTGGGCGACGCCGTTGTGCGACCAACCCTCCAGGTCTCCGCTCGCCGAAGGTTCGGTGCCGCCGGCGATCACGCTCTGGACCTGCTTGAGCAGCGCCGCGGCGACGGTCGTCCCGCCGCTGGCCGCATTGGGGGCGATGCAGTTCACCAGGGCCAGGAAGTACATCACCTTGGCGCCGTAGACACGAGTCGGCCCCGTTCCGGGATGGCTGCTGGCGGTCGGCGCCTTGAACACCAGCCGGTCTGCCGCGACCGCGGCGTCGATGTCGGTCTGGCTGAAGGGATTGACGCCGCCCTTGGGCGCGGGACTGGCGCCCTGGCAAGGTCCGTGCCCGGGGCTGGGAGCAGCCGGAGAGGTGCTGGAGGTGGCCCGCGGTGTGCTCGCGTGAGCGGCAGGCTGGGGGTTGCCGCAGGCCGCGGCGGCCAGGATCCCGGCGATGCCCGCGGCGACGAGCGATCGCGTGCTGCTGAGTACTCTGCTCCCCGTCATCCTCAACTTCCCGCTTCTGTGCGGTTCCGCCATTGACTCCAGGGATGGCAGAACTTCATGGGACCGCATTGTAGAGTCGCGTTCCCAGCCTTCGCGCAGGCGCCGGAGAGCACACGCAGACCGGGATCTGACCGATCCCCGACTCCGGAGCTCACAACTCGCCGGCCGGCCCCTGCTGCGGGTCCGGATGGTCCGGTCGCCCGCGGAGCACATGGTCGGCGTGGTGCTCGGCCAGCCGACGGCAGGTACAATGGGCAGGTAGTTGCCGCACCTCGTTAGGCGAGGCGGCTGCAGGGACAAAGGCCACTGACCCCACCCGTCGAGAGACGCTCCGGGTCAGACCAGGTCATCTCGATTTAAGGGGTGACCCGAAGTGGCTGGTCCGCCGGGACCTACGCCCTGCAGCGCCGAAGCTCAACCAAAGGGGATGCGAAGCGGCCTCTGGCCGCGCTGGGCGCTCAGCGCCCTCCGTCCCCTCTCTCGCGAGGTCGGCTGCCGCCGGCTTCGAACAGGAGGACAGCGATGGAACCCGCGAGTAGTCATACAGACCCGCGTCCCGCGGTCATCTGCGCTCCGGGAGGTCATCTGCTGAGCTGAGGCCGGTCCTCCTCGCGGGGCGCTGTGCCCGCACCGCATCTTGGAACCGAGGAGGAGGCAACCTATGGCCACCGACGGCATCGGAGCGATCCGCATGCGCCGTGAGCGGCGGCTGGAATCCGGGGAGTCCGTGAGATGAACGAGCTCGAATTCATCCTGAGGCTGGCCAGCGGCCTCGGCTGCGGCGTGCTGATCGGGCTGGAGCGCCAGTGGCGGCAGCGCATGGCCGGCCTGCGCACGAACACGCTGGTCGCTGCTGGCGCGTGCCTGTTCGTGCTGCTCCAGAGCGCGCTGAGCGGGACGAACAGCGCCGACCGGATCATCGCGCAGGTCGTCTCCGGCGTGGGCTTCCTGGGGGCGGGCCTGATCATCCGCGATGGCCTCAATGTCCGCGGCGTCAACACGGCCGCGACGATCTGGTGCGCGGCGGCGGTGGGCTCGTTGGCCGGCGCCGGCTTCTACGCATATGCCTTCTCAGGCGCGGCGGCGGTGGTCCTGGCCAACCTCGCTCTGCGCCCGGTGGGCAGGCTCATCGATCACCAGCCTGGCTCAGCGGGAGAGGTCGAGACCCTGTACGACCTGCGCGCCGTCACGCGTTCGAAGCAGGAGGCGCGCATCCGCGCCCTGATCGTCCAGTCGGCGCTGGGCCAGCAGCTGCTGCTGCGCGGCGTCCACAGCGAGAACCTGGAGGGTGGTGAGCTGGTCGAGGTTCATGCCGAGCTGCTCACGCAGGCTCGCCATGACACGCTGATGGAGCAGGTGGTCAGCCGCCTGAGCCTCGAACCGAGCGTGTCTGCCGTGACGTGGGCGGTGCGGGACAACGGCCACGTCGAGGAGGATGATGACGGCCTGTCCGCCGGCACCCTGTCCCGGCGTCATCGTCCGCTGTTCCGCCGCTGGCGCTGGCCATCACTGCGAGGAACGGCGTGACCTTCGAGCGCGCGCCTCAATCGAGGAGGACGACATGAGCGACCACTGGAAGCCGGGCCGCCGCTGACCGGTAATAAGCACTGGTGATGCACGCATCCCCGGACTCGATGGCGGCCGCGAGCTGATGGCCGGCACCGACCTGCAGCGGCTCGGCTTCTTCACCTACCTGGGCGGGACCAGGGACGCCGCCGAGGTGCTGGCGGAGACCATGGAGCTGTTCGTCGCGGCCGAGGAGCTCGGCTTCGATTCGGTGTGGGTGGCTCAGCACCACTTCGGTCCTGCTGTGGGCACGCTGCCGTCGCCGCTGCCCTTTCTGGCGGCGGTCGGCGCGAAGACCCGCCGCATCCGGATCGGCACCGCCGTCATCATCCTGCCGCTCGAGCACCCGGTGCGGCTGGCCGAGGACGCCGCGGTGGTGGACCTGCTCAGCGGAGGACGTCTCGAGCTGGGGCTGGGGTCCGGCACCGATCCGGAGGTGTTCGGCGCTCTGGGCTACGACTCCGACCAGCGCCGGTCCCTGATGCAGGACGGCCTGCGGACCCTCATGGCCTCTCTGCGCGGTGTGCCGCTGCCGAGCGGGCACGTCGTGTACCCGGTGGCGCCGGGCCTGGAGCGCCGGGTCTGGCAGGGCCTCTTCACGCCGGAACGGGCGCGCGAGGCCGCGGCGGTGGGCACCCACGTCCTTCTTCCCAAGGCGTCGGCCGCCGACCCGGCGGGGGCGGCCGAGCAGCAGGCCAGGGCGGCCGTGGCGTTCCGTGAGGCCTGGTCTCAGCCCTGGCCCGGCCAGGTGGCACTGTCGCGGCCCGTCTATCCCAGCATCGACACTCTGACCGCTCGATACGAGCTGGCCGACGAGATGGTGTTCCAGACCGAGCAGGCCAACCGGTTGCACGCGCGCACCGGCAGCGGGGTGACCCTGAGCGTGGAGGACTACGTGGAGAGCGGCGTCTTCCACATGGGCTCGGTCGAGGAGGTCGTCGCCAGCCTGCGCGCCGACCCCGCGATCCCCGAGTGCACCGAGCTCATCTGCCAGGTCGGCCACATCGGGCCCGGCTTCGACAACACCCTCCGGGCGCTGGAGCTGCTCGCCACGAAGGTGGCGCCGGCCCTGGGCTGGCGACCTCGGCGCACCGCCGTCGGAGGCCCGATCGGCGCGCCTCGGTCGCGGATCGCGCGCCCGGGCTGACGCGGAAGGACGGGAGGGCGGCCGTCCACCAACTCCCCCCCTCCCCTGACGCCGGGGGGTCAGGGGGGGCAAGTCGTCTTCCTTTCTCCCCCTCATCTGCCGGGGGGCCAGGGGGCAAGTCGTCTTACTTCTCCCTCATCCGCCGGGGGGTCAGGGGGACGTGCCAGGGGCGCTCATTGCTCCGGCGGCACGAGGAGGCTCACCGGGTTCTCGATCAGGCGCTTGACCTCGGCCATGAACTGTGCGGCGGTCGCACCGTAGAAGACCCGGTGGTCCACCGAGAGCGTCAGGCGCATCACCTTGCCGATCGTGACCCGGCCGTCCTCGACCACCGGAACGTCCTTGATCGCGCCGACCGCGAGGATCGCCGACTCGGGCGGGTTGATGATCGCCGAGAACTCGTCGACGCCGTACATGCCGAGGTTGGAGATGCTGAACGTGCCGCCCTCCAGGTCGCCTGACGCCGGCTTCCCGGAGCGCGCCCGCTCGATGACCTGGCGCGCCTCGATCGAGATCCGCACCAGGTCCTTGCGGTCGACGTCGTGCACCACCGGCACGAGAAGGCCCATGCCCGTGGCGGGCGGCACCGCCAGACCGATGCTGACCGAACGCTTGCGCTGGAACCGGCCGTCCACCCAGGACGCGTTGACCTCCGGGAAACGGGTCAGCGCGATCGCGGAGGCCCTGGTCAGCAGGTCGGTCATCGTCACCCTGTCGGCATTGGGCACCGTGTCCTTCAGCTGCTGCCGCACGCGGACCGCGTCGTCCACACGCGCCTCGACCGTGACGTAGAAGTGGGGAACCGTGCTCTTGGACTCGGCCATCCGGCGGGCGATGGTCGCCTGCATCCGCGTCGGCTCCAGGAGCTCCACCTCGGGCCCCGTCGGCCTCGGGGTGGGCGCGGCGGCCGCGGGCGCGCGGCGTCCGGAGCGCGCGGCGGCCGCGAGCACGTCCTCCTTCACGATGCGGCCCTCCGGCCCGGTGCCCTCGATGGCGGCCAGGTCGACGCCCATCTCCTCGGCCAGGCGGCGAGCGAGCGGCGAGGCCTTGACGCGGCCGGCGCCGTTCTCGCCGGCCCTCCCCGGGGCCGCGGCCGGCGACGGCTCCGGTTGCGGGGGCGGCGCCGGACGCGGCTGCTCCGCGGGTGGCGCCGGCGCGGCCGGCCGAGCCTCTGGCGCTGGGGCCGGCGCAGGTGCGGCCGCCGGCGCCTCGCCGCCGATGCGGCCGATGACGTCGCCTACCGGCACCGCCTGGCCCTTTCCGACCATGATGTGCAGCACGCCGGCGGCCTCGGCCTCGATCTCGAAGCTGGCCTTGTCGGATTCGATCTCGGCCAGGACCTCGCCTCGCTGGACCTCTTCGCCGTCCTGCTTTCGCCAGTCCAGGACGGTGCCCTCCTCCATCGTGTCGGAGAGCTTCGGCATGTTGACGTCGGGCATCGACCTTCTCCTGGGGGCTCCCGGCTCAGACGGCGGCGGGCTGGCGCTTGCCGACCACCCGCAGCGCCTCCCGCACGATGTCGTCGGCCGACGGGATCGCCGCTCGCTCCATTTCCTTGTTGTACGGCATCGGCACCTCGGCGCCGCCCAGCCGGCGGATGGGTGCGTCCAGGTCGTCGAAGGCGCGCTCCTGGAGCCCGGCCGCCAGCTCGGCGCCGACCCCGTACGTGGCCCAGCCCTCCTCGACCACCAGGCACCGGCTGGTGCGCCGGATCGAGTCGACCAGCGTCGGCCAGTCGATCGGCCGGAGCGACCGGATGTCGATCACCTCGGCGTCGACGTCCTCGTCCTCCAGCCGTTGTGCGGCGATCCCGGCCAGCACCGCCTGCCGGGAGACGCCGATGATCGTCAGGTCGCTGCCGCGACGGCGGATGGCGGCTTTGCCGATCGGGGTCGTGTAGTCGCCGTCCGGCACCTCGCCACGCAGGTTGTAGAGGCTCATGCTCTCCAGGAACATCACCGGGTTGTCCGTCCGGATCGCGGACTTGAGCAGGCCCTTGGCGTCCTCGGGAGTGGTTGGAGCGACCGCCAGCAGGCCCGGCACCAGCGAGTACAGGACCTCGAAGCTGTGCGAGTGCTGGGAGGACAGCTGGTGCCCCGCGCCGCCGGGCAGGCGGACCACCATCGGCACGCTGACCTCGCCGCCGAACATGTAGCGGATCTTGGCCGCGTTCTGCACGATCTGGTCGTAGGCCTGGAGCGAGAAGTTGATCGTCATCATCTCGACCACCGGCCGCAGCCCGGACATCGCCGCGCCGATGGCCGTGCCGGCGATCACCTCCTCGGCGATCGGGGCGTCAACCACCCGCATGGGGCCGAACCTGTCGAGCAGCCCCTCGGTCACGCGATAGGCCCCGCCGAACACACCGATGTCCTCACCGATGAGGAACACGCGCTCGTCGCGCTCCATCTCCTCCAGGAGCGCCTCACGGAGCGCGGCCCGGAACAACTTCTCAGGCATTGCCGTAGATCTCCCACTCCCCGGCGTACAGGTACCGGTACAGCTCGCCGACGGCGGGGTTGGGACTCGCGTCCGAGAAGCGCACGGTCTCCTCGACCTCCGCCTCGACGCCTTCCTGGATCTTCTTCAGCTCCTCGGCGCTGACGATGCCAGCCTCCGTGAGCTGCTGCTCGAAGCGCACCACCGGGTCGCTGTGGAGCCAGCGCTGCTTCTCCTCGTCAGGGCGGTACTTGTCCGGGTCGACCACGGAGTGGCCCTTGAACCGGTAGTTGACCGCCTCGATGAAGCGCGGCTGCGAGTCGGCGCGCGTCTTCTCCACGACCTCCGACGTGCGCCGCACCACCTCCAGCAGGTCCATGCCGTCGATCCGGATCGACTCCATGTCGTACGCGCAGGCCTTGCGGTAGATCTCGGTCACCGCCGAGGCGCGCTCGACCGCCGTTCCCATGCCGTACTGGTTGTTCACACAGAACCAGACGACCGGGAGCTGGAGGACCTTCGCGAAGTTCAGCGACTCGTGGAACGAGCCGATGTTGGTCGCACCGTCCCCGAACATGCAGAACACCACGTCCTGGCTCTTCTGGTACTTGATCGCGAAGCCGGCGCCGACGGCGAGCGGCAGGTGGCCGCCCACGATCCCGTAGCCACCCATGAAGCGGTGGGACAGATCGAAGATGTGCATCGAGCCGCCACGGCCGTGGGCGACGCCGGTCTCCTTGCCGAACAGCTCCGCCATGACGGTCCGCGGATCGACCCCGCGGGCGATCGCGTGGCCGTGCTCACGGTAGCTGGTGTAGATGTAGTCGCCGGCCTTCAGGGCGGCGATCCCGCCGACGACGGTCGCCTCCTCCCCCAGGTTGAGGTGGCAGTAGCCGCCGATCTTGGCCTTGGTGTACTCGACCTGGGCCCGTTCCTCGAACCGGCGGATCAGGAACATCTGCCGGTGGAGCTTCAGCAGGTCATCCCGATGCTCCCCGGTCAGCTCCAGACGGGTCGGGTCGGCGACGGCCGCGGCCGGCGCCAGGCCGTCAGACGCTCCCACGGGAGACGAGGATCGAGGTGGGGGGGATGGGTCGGTCTTCTCCTCCACGCGACGCGCCACTGGGCCCTCCTTGCTCGCTGTGGAACTCGCACTGGTGGCGGCGCTCGCCCGGGGCGCCCGGGGCGGCGCGGCCGAGGCGGCCGCCGGCCGCTGTGCTCTCCGGTTGGCGATATGGATCGCACGCCCGCCGGCCGCCAGCGCCGCCTCCATCAGCGACTCCGCCAGCGTGGGGTGGGCGTGCATCGTCAGGTCGAGGTCGTGCAGCTTCAGCCGGTGCTGCACGGCCAGCGTCGCCTCGGCGATGACGTCGGTCACCCGGGGGCCGACCATCTGCACGCCGAGCACGGTGTCGTCGCGGGCGTCCGCCACCACCTTCACCGCGCCCTCCGTCTGGCCCAGCGTCTGCGCCCTGCCGGAGGCGGCGAACGGGAAACGGCCCACCTTGACCTCCAGTCCGCGCTCCCGGGCCTCGCGCTCGCCGAGGCCGACGTTGGCGATCTCGGGGTCGGTGTAGATGCAGTTGGGCGCCGCGTGGTAGTCCGGCACGCGGCTCCCGCCGCAGATGTTCTCGACGGCGCACACCCCCTCGTAGGAGGCGACGTGCGCCAGCATGATGCCGCCGATGACGTCCCCGATCGCCCAGATGCCGTCGGCGGACGTGCGCAGGTGGTCGTCCACCACCACCTTGCCCCGGTCCAGCCCGACGCCGGCCTCCTCCAGTCCGAGCCCGGCGGTGTAAGGCACCCGGCCCGCCGCCAGCAGCGCAACCTGGGCGGGCGCCGCGTGCCGCTCGCCTCCGGCGGCGAAGCGCACCTCCAGGCCGCCCCCAGCCCTGGCCACCTCGTCGACCCGGGCCTCCGTGTGGATGACCCCGCCGAGCTTCTCGAAGTGTCGGCGGTACAGGTTGACGATGTCGGACTCGACCATCGGCAGGATCTGCGGCAGCAGCTCCAGGACGGTGACCCTGGTGCCGAGGGCCGCGAACAGCGCGCCCCACTCCATGCCGACGACCCCGCCGCCGATCACCACCATCGACTCCGGGATCTGCTCCAGCGCGAGGATCCCATCCGAGTCGATCGTGTGCTCCACGCCCTTGATGGGGATCCGCGCGGGCACGGACCCGGTCGCGACCACGATGTCCCTGGCCTGGTAGCGCTCGCCCTCGACCACGAACGTGCGGTCCTTCTCCAGCCGGCCGGCGCCCTGGACGACCGTGATGCCGTTGGCCTTCATCAGGCCCTCGACGCCCTTGACGAGCTGGTCGACCACCTGGTCTCGCCGCTTGTTGGCCGCCTTCATGTCGAACCGCAGGCCGTCCGCGCGCACGCCGTACTCGCCGCCTCGCTGCATCAGCGAATAGAGCTCCGAGGACTGCAGCATCGCCTTCGTCGGGATGCAGCCGCGAACGACGCAGGTGCCGCCCAGACGGCTCTTCTCCACGATCGCGGTGCGGGCGCCGAGCTGAGCGGCACGGATGGCGGCGACGTACCCGCCCGGGCCGCCGCCGATGACGGCGACGTCAAAGGTAGTGGGCACGATAACTCCTTTCAATGGCGGTATTCACGAGAATTATGACCGCACAGGCAAGCTCTTTCTTCCTGATTGGGGGTTCGGGGATAGCACTGTACGAGCTTGGTCCCGAGCCCCGCCGGGACCCACAGACACCCGGGCTTCTAACCGCGGACGCCGTCGGGGAGGTAGCGGTTGGTGATCGGCATGCGGCGGTCCCGGCCGAATGCCCGGGGCGTGATCTTGACGCCCGGCGCGCCCTGGCGGCGCTTGTACTCGCTGCGGTCCACCAGCCCGATCACCCGGCGCACCGTGTCGCGGTCGTGGCCGGCGGCGACCAGCTCCTCGAAGCTGCGGTCATCCTCCACGTAGTCCTGCAGGATGGGGTCGAGCTCCTCGTAGGCCGGCAGGCTGTCGGCGTCCCGCTGGTTCTCGCGCAGCTCGGCGGACGGGGGCTTCTCCAGCACGCGCTCCGGGATCACCGGCCTGTCTCCCAGCCCGTTGCGGTAGCGGCAGAGCTCGTAGACCGTCGTCTTGGGGATGTCCTTGAGGACCGCGAAGCCGCCAGCCATGTCGCCGTACAGCGTGCAGTACCCGGTGGCCACCTCCGACTTGTTGCCGGTCGTCAGCACCATCCAGCCGAACTTGTTGCTGAGCGCCATCAGCAGGACGCCGCGGATGCGGGCCTGCACGTTCTCCTCGGCGAGGCCGGGCTGCAGACCCGCGAACGCGCCCGCCAGCGTCGCCTGGATGGCCTCGCGCGCCGGTTCGATCGACAGCTCGTACGTCCGGATGCCGAGCGCCTCGGCCAGCTCGCAGGCGTCCTCCAGGCTCTCCCGGGACGTGTACCGCGATGGCATGAGCACGCCGACCACGTTCTCGCGACCGAGGGCGTCCACCGCCACGCAGGCGGTCAGCGAGGAATCGATGCCGCCCGAGAGCCCGAGCACCACCTTCTCGAAGGCGCCCGACTTCCGCACGTAGTCCCCCGTGCCGCACACGAGGGCGGCATAGACCTCTGCGGCGCCCTCCAGCGGCGCGGCGATCGGGTTGTGCCGCGGACCTGCCGGGCGGGGCGCCGCCGCCTCGGTCACCGTGACCTCGGTGACCTCCAGGTCGAAGTGGACGGGCCGCGACGCCTCCTTGCGAAGCCGGGTGTCGTGCAGGCGGCTGCCGAAGACGGACCCGATGTCCAGGTCGGCGACCAGCAGGTCCTCGCGGAACGAGGGCGAGTGGGCCAGCAGACAGCCCTCGGGATCGAAGACCAGGCTGTTGCCGTCGAAGACCAGCTCGTCCTGGCCGCCGACCATGTTGACCCAGGCCAGGAAGGCGCGCGAATCCATCGCCCTGGTGGCGATCATCATCTCGCGGCTCCCCCGCTTGCCGCGATGGTAGGGGGACCCGTTGATGTTCACGAGCAGCTCGGCCCCCCTGGCCGCCTGCACCGAGATGGGGCCCGCCGGGTACCAGGCGTCCTCGCAGATCGAGACGCCGATCCGCACGCCGGCCAGCTCGAAGATCGGGCTGCGCCGGCCGCGCTGGAAGTAGCGCTCCTCGTCGAACACGCCGTAGTTGGGCAGGTACACCTTGTGGTAGACGCCGCGCAGCTGTCCGTCGTGGGCGAAGAAGGCGGCGTTGTAGATGTCCACCTCGAGGTCCACGAAGCCTCCGACGACCGCGATGCCCCTGCTCGCGGCGACGACCCGGTCGCGATAGCGGAGGTTGTCGCGGATGAACGAGGGCTTGAGGAGCAGGTCCTCCGGGGGGTAGCCTGGGACCGCGAGCTCGGGGAACGCGACCAGGTCGCATCCCTCCGAACGCGCCCAGTCGATCCACTCGACCATGCGCGTCGCGTTGCCGGCCAGGTCGCCAACCGTGCTGTCGATCTGCGCCAGCCCGACCCGCAGGGGTCGCGTCGCGTCGGTGTCCATGCCCCCATTCTGCGCCGATCCGCCGCTGGATATTGTCCAATGGACCGAAACCCGTGAAGGAGGAGCCCGTGCCTGCTGTATTCGAGATGCCGATGGACCAGCTCGTGGAGTACCGCGGTCGCAACCCGCAGCCGCCCGACTTCGACGCCTACTGGAGCGCCGCGGTTGCCGAGCTGGAAGCCACCGATCCCGCCGTCGTGTTGGAGCCGAGCCCGTTCCGGGCCGGCTTCGCGAACTGCTTCGATCTCTGGTTCACGGGGGTGGGCGGCGCCCGCGTGCATGCCAAGTACTGGCGTCCGCGGGGGGAGCAGGCGCCCCACCCGGCGCTGCTCCACTTCCACGGTTACAGCATGCGCAGCCCCGACTGGGCCCAGATGCTGGGCTGGGTGGGCAGGGGCTACTCCGTCGCGGCGCTGGACTGCCGGGGCCAGGGGGGCCAGTCCCAGGACGCGGGCGGCGTGTACGGCAACACACTGCGCGGTCACATCATCCGCGGCCTGGACGATGCGCCCGAGAAGCTGCTGTACCGGCAGATCTTCCTCGACTGCGCCCAGCTCGCGCGGATCGTGATGGGCTTCGACGAGGTGGACGCCGGACGGGTCGGCGCCACCGGCGCATCACAGGGTGGCGGCCTGACGGTCGCCTGCGCCGCACTCGAGCCGAGGGTCCGGCTCGCCGCGCCCGTCTATCCCTTCCTGACCGACTACCAGCGCACCTGGGAGATGGGGCTCGCGGTGGACGCCTACCAGGAGCTCCAGGACTACTTCCGCCGGTTCGATCCCCGGCACGAGCGGGAGGGGGAGGTGTTCACCCGCCTCGGTTACGTCGACGTGCAGCACCTGGCCGGCCGGATCGGTGGCGAGGTCCTGATGTTCACCAGCCTGGCGGACATGATCTGTCCGCCGTCGACCCAGTTCGCGGCCTTCAACAGGATCACGGCGCCGAAGCGCCACGTCCTCTATCCCGACTTCGGGCACGAGTCGCTGCCGGGCGCGGACGACCTGATCTACGAGTTCATGGGCGGCCTGTAGCCGCCAGTCCGCCGGCGGCCCGCGCCCCCAGGCGCTGACCAGGGCGAGCGACATCCAGCAGGCGGCGGGTTCCTCGAAGAGGGACTCCGCCGCCTCGTCGCCGGCGGCCTGAATTCGGAATAAT
>DASYBH010000192.1:0-15021 GCA_036500885.1 Candidatus Dormiibacterota bacterium | reverse complement strand
GGCCGTACGTTGATGCAGGTGCGCACCGCGTTGCGCGCCCCGGCGGCGTACTCCGACAGCATGACGCGCGAGTCTACCGCGCCACACGCCGTCGCGGCCCCTCACAGCGACGCCCAAAAACCGGTGAATCGGAGCTAAGATGAGCGCTCAATCGGCACCTGGCGCGCCACGGGGGTTCCCCCGCCCCGGAACGCACTCAGGTTGCCGGGGGGAAGGTACGGAGAGAGAGGTCCCGAGGAGGGGGCAATGGTTGGTTTCATCGACAAGCTGTTGACGTGCCGGGACTGCGGGAAGGAATTCGTCTTCACCGCGGGCGAGCAGCAGTTCTATGCATCGAAAGGGCTCCAGCACGAGCCACGTCGCTGCGGGGACTGTCGCAACAACCGACGGGACAGCGGATCGGGCAACGGTGGACGTGCGCCGCGAGCCATGCACGACGTGATCTGCAACAGCTGCGGCCGGCTGACCCAGGTGCCGTTCGTGCCCACCGGCAGCCGTCCCGTCTACTGCCTGGACTGCTTCCAGACTACGCGCCGGTAGGAGCCTGTTCCGTCCGCCGGGCGAACCGGACTCGCCCGGCGGACGGATAATCAGAGCGTGGCCGTCTCCATCCCTCTGGCCCACCTGGGCTCCCTGATGCGGGGAGTGCGATCGGTCGACCAGGTCGGCGCCGAGGAGCGGGCCGCCGCGCTCGCCAGGCGCTCGATCAAGAAGCAGTCCAAGCTGTGGGCGCTGGACCTCGCCATCCGCTGCATGGACCTGACGACGCTGGAGGGCGCCGACACGCCCGGCAAGGTGGCCGCTCTCTGCGCCAAGGGGGTGCGGCCCCAGCCCGGCGATGCCACGATCCCGTCCGTCGCCGCGATCTGCATCTATCCGGCGCTGGTGCCGTGCGCCGTCACCCACGTCAGGGGGACGGGCGTGCGCGTGGCGAGCGTGGCGACCGCGTTCCCGTCCGGACAGACCTTCACAGACGTGAAGCTGGCCGAGACACGGCAGGCGGTGGCCGCCGGCGCCGGCGAGGTGGACATGGTGATCGATCGCGGCGCCTTCCTGTCCGGCGACCACGAGAAGGTCTACGAGGAGATCGGCGCGGTCAAGGAGGCGGCCGGCGCTGCGCACCTGAAGGTGATCCTGGAGACCGGCGAGCTCGGCACGTACGACAACGTGCGGCGCGCCAGCATCCTGGCGATGGCCGCCGGCGCGGACTTCATCAAGACCTCGACCGGCAAGGTGCAGCCGGCCGCGACGCTTCCCGTCAGCCTCGTGATGATGGAGGCCATCCGCGACTTCCACCGCGAGACCGGCCGCGCGGTCGGCTTCAAACCGGCCGGTGGCATTCGTACGGCCAGGCAGGCGATCGCCTACCTGGTCGTGCTGTGGGAGACGCTCGGCCAGGAGTGGATGACGCCGGAGCGGTTCCGGCTGGGCGCCTCCAGCCTCCTCAACGACGTGCTGATGCAGGTCGAGAAGGAGCGCACCGGGGCCTACCAGTCGGAGGACCACTTCACCAAGGACTGAATGGCGATCGCGAAGCGGACCGACCTGGCATCGCCGGCGGCGTTCGACTACGCGCCGGCGCCGGAGGCGACCGACCACGTCCGGATCGCACCCCGGTACGACCTGTTCATCGGCGGGCGGTTCGTGCGCGCCCACTCGAGACGGCGCTTCGCGACCGTCAACCCGGCCACCGAGGAGGTGCTCTCCGAGGTCGCCGAGGCGGACGAGGTCGACGTCGACCGCGCGGTGACCGCCGCGGCGGACGCCTTCGCGAGCTGGTCGGCGCTGCCGGCGGCCCGCAGGGCCCGCTACATCTTCCGCATCTCGCGGCTGATCCAGGAGCGCGCCCGCGAGCTGGCGGTGGTCGAGACGCTGGACGGGGGCAAGCCGATCAAGGAGTCCCGCGACGTCGACGTGCCGCTGGCCGCCGCCCACTTCTTCTACTACGCAGGGTGGGCGGACAAGCTGGAATGGGCGTTCCCCAACCGCCGCCCCCGGCCGATCGGCGTGGCCGGGCAGGTGATCCCGTGGAACTTCCCACTGCTCATGCTGGCGTGGAAGATCGCCCCGGCGCTGGCCGCCGGCAACACGGTGGTGCTGAAGCCGGCTGAGACCACGCCGCTGACCGCCATGCTGTTCGCGGACATCTGCGAACAGGCCGAGCTGCCGCCGGGAGTGGTCAACATCGTCACCGGGGCCGGCGCGACCGGCGCGCTGGTGGTGGGCCACCCGGCCGTGCGCAAGGTCGCGTTCACAGGCTCCACGGAGGTGGGGAAGCTCGTCCAGCGCCAGCTGGCGGGCAGCGGCAAACGGCTCACGCTGGAGCTGGGCGGCAAGGCGGCGAACGTCGTGTTCGACGACGCGCCGATGGACCAGGCCGTGGAGGGCATCGTCAACGGCATCTACTTCAACCAGGGCCACGTGTGCTGCGCCGGCAGCCGCCTGCTGGTCCAGGAATCGATCGCGGGGCCGCTGCTGGAGAAGCTGAAGCAGCGCCTGCTGACCCTGCGGGTGGGCGATCCGCTGGACAAGAACACGGACGTGGGCGCGATCAACTCGCGGCAGCAGCTGGAGAAGATCGAGGAGCTGGTCCGCTCCGGCGTCGAGGAGGGCGCGGAGCTCTACCAACCGGAGTGCCGGCTGCCGGAGCGCGGGTACTGGTTCCCGCCGGCGATCTTCACGAACGTGGCCCAGTCCCACCGCGTCGCCCGGGAGGAGATCTTCGGGCCCGTGCTGGCCGTGCTGACCTTCCGCACTCCGGACGAGGCGGTCGAGAAGGCGAACAACACCCCGTACGGGCTCTCGGCCGGCATCTGGACCGAGAAGGGCTCGCGCGTCCTGTGGATGGCGGAGCGCCTGCGGGCCGGGGTCGTGTGGGCGAACACCTACAACCGCTTCGATCCCACCTCCCCATTCGGCGGCTACAAGGAGTCCGGGTTCGGCCGCGAGGGCGGGCTCCACGGCCTGCTTCCGTACGTGGAACTGGACTGATGGACGTCCGCAAGACGTACAAGCTGTACGCGGGCGGGGAGTTCGTCCGCTCGGAGTCGGGCCGGTACTACCGGGTGGAGGGGACCAACGTGCCCCGTGCCTCGCGCAAGGACCTGCGCGACGCGGTCCGGGCCGCCCGCGGCGCGTTCCGAGGCTGGTCGGAACGCACCGCGATGAACCGGGGCCAGGTGCTCTATCGCGCGGCCGAGATGCTGGACGGCAGACGGACGCAGTTCGTGGCTCTGCTGGGCGGAGGAAGGGCGGCCGGCCGGGAGGTCGACGCCGCCGTCGACACGCTGGTCTGGTATGCGGGCCTCGCCGACAAGCTGGCCCAGCTGGTGGGCACGGTCAACCCGGTGGCGGGTCCGTACTTCAACTTCACGATTCCCGAGCCGGCCGGCGTGGTGGGCGTGGTCGCCCCCGACGAGCCGGCGCTCGTGGGCCTGGTGCGGAGCCTGGCCGCCGTGCTCTGCGGCGGGAGCACCGCGGTGGCGCTCACGTCCCGCGAGCGCCCGCTGGCCGCCCTGTGCCTGGGCGAGGTGCTGGCCACCAGCGACGTGCCGGCCGGCGTGGTCAACCTGCTCAGCGGCTTCCGGCAGGAGCTGCTGCCGTGGCTGGCCGCCCACATGGACGTCAACGCGATCGACGCCACCGGCTGCTCCGACGAGGAACTGGCCGCCGTCGAGGAGGCCGCCGCCGCCAGCGTCAAGCGCGTGGTGCGCCCGGACGGCGCCGGGCTCGGACCGCACCGCGCGGCGGCGTTCATGGAGCTCAAGACGGTCTGGCACCCGGTCGGGGTGTAGAGCGCCGGCGGCTCGCCAGCAGCTTGATGAGCGCTTCCAACGACGCGTTCCGGCCCCAATTGAGGCCGTCTCCTCGACGATAACGCGGTCAGGCGGTGCCCGTCGCCGCCGATGTTTCCCGGTCGCCCAGCGCCCTGGCCCGGACCTCCAGGCATTCCGCATGGGCCTGCATCAGGCCCGCCTCGCGCAGGATCGTCAGGGCCTGGTCGAAGCTGGCGGCCGCCAGGTCGCGCTCGCCGGTGATGGCGCGCAGCTCGCCGAGCTGCCGGTGACCGACCGCGAGGGTGCGCATCTCGTTGCAGCGCCTCGCGAAGTCGATCGCGCTGGTGACGAGCTGGAGCGACTCACCCAACCGCCCCTCTCGCTGGCGGAGCTCACCCAGGCTCAGCAGGGTGTGGCTCCGCGCCCGCTCCATGCCGGCCCGCTCGTACCGTCGCAGCGACGAGAGGAGGTACTCCTCGGCCCGGGCGACGTCGCCCTGGCGCAGCAGCAGCGTGCCGAGGTCGTTCTCGACCCGCGCCAGGTCGCTCTTCCCCCCGGCGTCGGCGAGCCGCTCCTCCGCCTCGTACAGCGTGTGCGCCTTGAACAGCAGCGCGATCCCCGCGCGCAGCTCACCGAGGCCGGACTGGCACAGGGCCAGCCCGTGGTAGAGGCGCGCCAGCCGCACCAGGTCGCGGACGCCGCCGGCAACCTCCAGGGCCTCCTCGTAGTAGGCCAGCGCCGTCCGGTACTCCATCCGGCCGGCGAGGATCGTCCCCAGCCGCTGGAGCAGCCTCGACTCGACCTCCGGACGCCGGCCGTCCAGCGCCCGATAGAGGCGCAGCGCGTCGCGCGCCACGACGATTGCCTGCGGATCCTCACTGATCTGCAGGGCGAGCGCCTCCAGCTCGAGGGTCTCGGCGACGCGCCCGTTGTCGTCGTCCAGCGACTCGAACCTCTCGCGGGCCTGCCGGAGGTGCTCGAGGGCCTCCTGCGGCCGCCCCATCTGGCAGAGGGCGTCGCCCATGAAGTAGTGCGCGCCGGCGACCAGCTCGGGCGAGCGACCCCAGTCCAGGATCTCCCTGGCGCGCGTGATCACCTGCTCGTACTGGTGGCGCCGGCACAGATGGCCGAGCTCGGCGACGCTGCCCTGGTCGATCGGCCCATCGCCGTCGGTGGACGCCAGCAGCGCGGCGACCGGAACGTGGAGCCGGTGGGCCAGGACACGCAGGCTGCGCATGGACGGCCGGACCTTCCCGGTCTCGATCAGGTGGACCGCCTGTCTCGTCAGCTCGAGCCCACCCACCTGGGCGAGACTCATCCCGGCGGCAACACGTGCCTGCCGTAACGTCTCCGGTTTGATGTCTACGCCAGAGAGGCGGCCGCGTGCTCTGCCGGACAGCATTGCGAGATGCACTTTACACCCGTTAAGGGCTGTTCGGCGCCCCCAGTATCGAGCACGCGGCCCCCGTTCGTTTCGCTCGGACCTAGGGGCGAGGAGCAATCCCCGTCCCTACCACGGCCCGACCAGGTCAGCCGAAGCCGACAGCGCGAGGGCTGCGAGCGCCGCTGACACGAGCAAGACCACCTGGGCCAGCCGTATGAACCTGTACACCGCGAACCTCCCCAAATGAACCCTGGACGGACGGCTTTCTCTGATGATGACGCCTCCCGCGACGGAGTTGATTCACTTACTCACTTACTGAGGAAAATACCTCGCCGCACCTCCTCCTGGACCGCCTTACGATCGCTTTCGAAGAGGGCCGGGACCCGGTGCTGGCCGGGCCCGAAGCCTCGTGCCTGCGCAACCAGCTTGCGCCAACCGGCATTTCCCCTCCTCGAGTGAGCACCATCCCCCGGGGCGACAGCCAGGCTGGCGCCCCCCGTGGAAGACTCCGAGCCGGCCGGCGTCGCACCGGCCGGCTGGAGGCTGCCAGAGCGAGCGTACCAGCACTTTTGGCGTCCGGTACGCACAGCGTTACGCGCGTCCGCGACGGCGTGGGCGGCGACACCGAGACGAGGGCCCCGGGCGTCGACAGGGCGATACGGGGCCACCGGCGCGCCATGCGTGCCGGCTGCGTGCGGGCGCTGCAGTCTAATCAGTCGCGGTAGCGGTAGACGATCCGGCCGCGGGTGAGATCGTAGGGCGACAGCTCGACGCGGATGCGGTCACCGGGCGTGATCCTGATGAAATACCGGCGCATGCGGCCGGCCGCATACGCGACGAGCTTGTGCTCGTTCTCCAGCTGGACCTCGAACATCGCGTTGGGCAGGGCCTGGGTGACCACCGCGTCGAGAACGACCGCTTCTTCCTTCGGAGCATCACTTTCCGCCGTCTGCGTCCGTGCACGCGACGGCCGGCGCGGCCCTCGACGGGGTGTGGAGCTTCTCGCCAACTCGGATAAAAGTCTAGCCGGGCCGCGAGCGATCGTGTCGGCCGCACACCCAGAACTCCACCGCGCCGCGTCCTCCCCGCACGGGCGAGCGCATGCTCCCCGTCACCTGCCACCCCGCAGCGGCGATGCCCTCCACCGCGAGCTCGCGCGCCTGCTCCAGTCGCGCCTCGTCCTCCGGCGGCTGTGGCAGGCGCAGCTCGAACATCGGCTTGACGAGGGCGACCAGCGTCGCTCCATCAGCGAGGCGCAGCCGGGACAGGTACGGGACAGCGGCCGCGAGCGCCAGGTACGAGAGATCCAGGGTCACCAGGTCGATCGGCTCCGGCACAAGCGCCGCGTCCAGCTCCGAGATGTTCGTCCTCTCGAGCGTCACCACGCGGGGATCCTGCCGGAGCGATCCGAGCAGCTGCCCATGACCCACGTCGACCGCGTACACACGCGCTGCTCCCCGGTCGAGCAGGACGCGGACGAACCCACCCGCCGCGGCGCCGGCGTCGAGCGCTGTCCGTCCCGCCACCGGCACGGCGAAAGCCTCCAGCGCCGGGCGCAGCTTGGCCTCGCCGCGGAGGGCGGCCGGCCTGCGCACCGATATCAACGCGTCCCTCCGAACCTGCGACCGCGGGTTCGTGATGATCCGGCCGTCCACGAGCACGCGGCCCTCCACGATCGATTCCATCGGGTCCTCGACGTCCGGGTGCTGCTCACCGATCGCCTCGATCAGGGACCTCCGGCTGGGCGCCATGTCAGGCGCACACCGCCAGCGGTGCGGCAGGGAACGGATTCAACGCAGCCTCGCCTCGACCTCCGCCGCCAGCTCGGCGCTGACGCGGCCGGCGGGCACCAGGCGCGGCAGCGTCTGCCGCCAGCGCGGCTCCGCCGCGATCGCGTCGCGCAGCAGCACCAGCGCCTCGTCCCACTCCCCCGCCCTCGCCATCGCCAGGCCAGCGAAGAAGCGCAGCTGGGTGATCTCGGGCGCGATCTCGAGCGCACGCCGGTGACCGGCCACGTCGCCCGCCGAGGCCGCCTGGTACGCGCGCCGGTAGCGCAGCAGGCGGCGCAGCTCGCCCAGCGGCTCGGAATGGTCCTCGACCCGGAGGTCGATCACGCGATCCTCCCAGACCCGGCCGGTCGGGCGTCCGCTCAGCACCAGCATCGCGGCCGACTGCCGGCCGCGGATGTCGCCGCCCTCCGCCTCCGCAGCGTCCAGCGCGGCCAGCAGTCGCTCGGCCAGCGGTCCCTCGGCCGCTTCGAACGCGCCGGCCATCGCGTCCCACACCGTGGCCCGCTCCATCAGGTTGGCCTGCACGCTGAAGCCGTCTCCCACGACGTGGCCGGCCTCCGCGATGCAGCGTCCGCCCGTGTGCGCGGCCACCCGCCCCGCGGCGTCGACCATGGCGCACTGGCGGGCGTCGCGCTCCGGGTCGCCACCCAGCACCGCGGCGAGCGCGTGGGTGGCGTCGTAGCCCAGGCGCATGAGCTCCACGCCGCCGGGGCCGAAGCTGATGTTGACGCTGGACTGCGTGGCAACGGCCCCCACGCCCGCCAGCCCCCAGGGCACCACCGGGCCGACCTGGTAGTAGTGCGACTGCACCGCCACCCCGAGCTCGCCGGTCTCGGGGTCGCGGGCGACGATCGAGTAGGTCATGACCAGATTCTGGCGGTGGCCCGCCGGACGCCGCAGAGCAGGGAGAAGGAAGACGACTTGCCCCCCCTGACCCCCCGGCTGATGAGGGGGGGTATCAGTTGGCGGACGGGGGCCGTGGTTGAAACGAACCCAGGCGGCCGATGGAGCCCAGCTTGGCCAGCTCCTCGACCAGCATCGCCTCGGCCAGGTCGGCGTCGCCGGTCTCCAGCAGCTCCTGGCGGCGGCTCGGCTCCACCTGCAGCACCGAGCCCACCAGCCACACGGCGCGGCGGCCCAGATCCGGGGTCAGCTGCGGCGTCACCTCGATGCCGTGCGCCGACAGGTAGCGCTCGAGGAGGGCCACCAGCCGCGGTCGCGCCAGCGCCTGGGGGTCCTCGATCCGCTCCACCCGGCCCATCATGTACGGCTGCCCCTCCTCCATCGACCGCAGCCGGAACCGCTCCAGTCCTCTCGCGACGACGGAGAAGCGGCCGTCCGGGAGCGCCTCGACGCGCTGCAGCGTGGCCACCGTCCCGATCTCGTGGAGGTCCTCCGCCCGCCCGGCCCCCACCTCGCTGCCGTGCCGGATGAGCACGATGCCGAAGTCACGCCGCTCCCGCACCAGCTGGCGATACCGTTCCTCGAAGATGTTGAGCGGAAGCACGGCGCCGGGAAACAGCACGGCGTGCAGAGGGAACAGGGGGATCAGCTCGAGCTCAGCGTTCTCTATGGCATGACAGTCTAGGAGGGAGGGTCCGTCCGGCTGCCCCCTCTACCAGGAGAACTGGATCGCGGTGCCGAGGCTCGCCACCGCTCGATCCAGCTTCCCGCGACCGCGCTGTCGCCGGAACCCTCCCCGAGCGCCCTCACCGCGCCCTCGACGCGCGCCGTGAAGGCGCGCGAGCCCTCACCGCGCCGCGGCTCCAGCGGCCTGCCGATGCGCACCTCGACGGGCGCCGGCAGGAAGTAGCGGCGGCCCTTCGGCATCACGCGGTGCGTGCCGTGCACGTGCATCGGGATCACCGGGCTGCGCGTCTCGTTGGCCAGGTGGCCGACCCCGGGCAGGAACGGCTGCAGGCGGCCGTCCGTCGAGCGCGTCCCCTCCGCGTAGATCAGCAGGTTCCATCCGGACTTCAGGAGCTGGCTGGAGTTGTGCAGCACCGCCTGGGCGCCGCCGCTCCGGGAGAACGGGAAGGTGTTGAGCCAGAGGCTGACCAGGCGGCCAAGCCAGGGCCGGGCGTACCAGTAGTCGGCGGCCGCGCCCACGACCGTCCGCTCCCGGGCGCGGTCCGGCAGCGCGGCCAGCAGGATCGGCGTGTCGGCATGGCTGACGTGGTTGGACACCAGCAGCACCGGCCGGTCCTGGTGGTCGAGCCACCGCTCACCCTCCACCTTCAGGCCGGTCACCGCCCTGGTGACGGGCACCGACAGGCCGCGCTGGATCAGCCAGCGCAGCCCGCGGACCGGCTCGTTGCGCGCCCAGTCCAGGTTGCTCGCCGGCTCCGGGATCCCGAGGGTCGCCGGGGGCCAGCTGGCCGGCCGGACGCCGCCCCAGCGCCAGCCGCCGCGGACGGCGCGGATGTCACCGAGGGGGTCGAACGTCACCGGACGTCCGCCACGAACAGCGGCGGCAGCCGCAGGTGCGTCACGCTCGGGTAGCGGCCGACCGTCTGCTCGGCCATCTCCAGCGCGTCATCCAGCGTCGATGCGCACTTGAACCCGAGGTGATGGACGGTCCGGCGCTCGCCGCCGACCACGATCACGTCCCCGACGTGCTGCAGCGCATGCGCCGCCCAGTACCAGGCGTAGAACGGGTGCACCCCGTGGTAGGCGTGCGAGCGGCGGTAGAGCTGCCGGTACCACGGGTCCTCGGCGAAGGAGCGCTCGTAGCGCTCCTCGATCTCGGCCGGGTTGCGGGTGTCGGCCAGCACCTCGTCGAAGAAGTCGATGTAGCTCGGATGCTGGACCGAGTCGAACTCGTTCCGGCAGGGGTGGCTCAGGATGACGACCCCGCCCTCTCGCACGATCGGGCGGCCCCGGTACAGGTTGAACAGGTAGCCGAGGCCCATGCAGACGACCAGCACCGGGTTGAGGATCGCGTTCACGTTGTACGGCCCGATGTAGGGGATGCCGATGGTCACGATGTCCGTCTGACCCTCGACCTCGACCAGCATCTGCCGGCTGACCGTCTCCAGCACCTTCTCGTGGACGGCGTCCACCTGGCCCGCCTGGACGGACGTCAGCCCGTAGGGTGCGCGCATCGAGTGGAACACCGCCCGCTTGACGCTGGGCGGGGCAAGGTCCGTCAGCTGCTTCACCGCCAGGAAGGCGGCCTGGTCGGTGGGCGTCCAGTCCATCTCCCGCTTCTGCATGAAGTTGGCGATGGCCGGGAAGCTGTGGTTGTTGACGCTCGTCTCGATGTGGAAGCAGCGCACCGCGTCCTCGATGAGCTGCCCCTGCCGGATGCAGGAATGGTGCAGGGCCGAGTCGGGCGGGTGCATGTACGAACGCGAGTGCAGCAGCGTGTCGACCGTGTGGTGGGCGCGCACGCTCCGGTAGCTGCCCAGGCCGGTGGCCAGCGACTTGTGGCCCCCGTCCATCGGCACGAACGTCACGTTCACGTACACGAGGAGGTCGGACTCGACCGCCCGCCGGCTGAGGGTGACCTCCTCGCCGCGCGAGGTCGTCCCGATCAGCACGTTGCCCTCCGGGTCCTCCGCGTCGTGGTTGTAGAGGCGGTCGGGGTGGAAGGTGCTGAAGATGCGGTCGCCGACGATGTGCCGGAGCTCGTCCTCGGTCATCCGCCGGTGCAGCGAGTTGGCGGCGATCAGGTGGACGTCCTCGATGCCCGCCTCCGCCGCCATCTCGATCACCTCCTCCAGCACCAGCTGGCGCACGTCCGGCTGCGCCATGGGTGGCAGCGGCAGCGAGAGGTCGTCGAACGCGATCGTGAGCCGCATGCCGGGCCTGAGCAGCGCCTTCAGCGGGTCGTCCTCCATGGGATGGGCGAGCGCGCGGCGGATCGCGCGCTCGGGGTGCGCGATCGGCGCGATCGGGTCCGGCGCGTACACCACCCGGGAGCCGAGCGGCAGCTTCTCCAGCCGCACCCCCTCCCCATAGTGGAACAGCGCCGGCGGCGTGTTGCGGTCGACTTCGATGACAGCTCCTGATCGGCCCATGCGTTCTGCTACCTCGTCAAGCTCTCAAGTCACGCAGATCGAACGCAACCTTGGCCGAACTCAGCCGGCCGGCCTCCAGCGCGTACGCGATCGCGTCACGGTAGTCCGGCAGCCCGAACAGGGGGCCGGTCAGGCGCTCCAGGGCCAGCTCAGGGGCGGCCTCCAGCGCCAGCTCGAACGTGCGCCGGCCGCCGGACTCGACGCCGTAGGCATAGGCGCCCATCACGGTCAGCTCGCGCTGCCAGATCGGCGCCCAGTCCACCTTCTCCTCGCCCGGCATGCCGACGGCGACGAGGCGGCCGCCGGCCCGCGTGAAGCGCACGGCCTCGTTCAGGCCCCTCGCCGACCCGGTGCACTCGAACGTCACGTCCGCCCCGCCCAGCAGCAGCGTCCGGCCCATGCCGTCCAGGCGCCTGGCCTGCGTGGCGAAGCGAACGCGCTGGAACACCTCGTCCGGGGCGACCACCGTGTCGGCGCCCAGCCGCAGCGCCTGCTCACGCTGGAACGGGTGCTTGGCGACCGCGATCAGCCGGCGCGGCGGCGTGAAGAGGCGCACGGCCGCCACGGTGAGCAGCCCGATCGTGCCGGCGCCCAGCACGACGACCACGTCGTCGGGCGAGGCGGCGCCCCGCAGGGCGGCGTGGATGCAGCAGGCGAAGGGCTCCACCAGGACGGCCGCCTCGTCGGCGAGGCCGTCGGGCACCGCGAAGAGCTGGGTGGCGTGGGCGACCAGCACCTCCCCCCAGCCGCCGCCGGTGCTGGCGCAGTAGCCGGTCTGCAGGCCGACCTCGAGCGGGCCCTCCGTCACGTTCTCGCAGAGGCCCGGCCGGCCCTCGACGCAGCGCGGGCACTCCGGTTCCACGCCCCGGACCCGGCAGCCCAGCGCGGGCTCGACGACCACGCGCGTGCCGTCGTCCAGCTCGCCCACCACCTCGTGGCCGGGCACGAAGGGATAGCTCGTCAGCGGGTCCAGGTACAGGGACACGTGCCCGGTGATGGCGGACGTGTCGGAGCCGCATATGCCGCTCAGGCTGGGCCGCACCCGCAGCCAGCCGCTGCCGGGCAGCTCGGGCTCGGGCACGTCGCCCAGGTGGAGCATGGAGAGGTCGCTGGTGGCCACCGCGGGGTTGCCGCCGGTTGCCCGAACCAGAGCGAAGGAGGGCACGGAGCGGACGTACTGGAGCGCGAGCACTACCGTCGGACCCCCTCCAGGTACTGCGGCGAGCGCGGGTCCGGGACCGGCAGCCGCCAGTTGCCGCGCGCCATGTCCCAGCGCTCGACGCGCCACCCGCGCTGACTCCCGACCTGCGACAGGCGGGCGTCCGGGTTGACCACGACGGGCGTGCCCACCTTCTCCATCATCGGCAGGTCCGAGATCGCGTCGGCGTAGGCGAAGCTCTCGGCCAGGTTCACGCCGTGCCGGGCGGCGTACTCCTCCAGCGCGACCGCCCTCGCCTCACCGGCGGGTGGCGGCTGCTGGAGGTCGCCCGTCAGGCGGCCGTCGCGGACGAGCAGGTGGGCGCAGTCGACGTCGACCTCGAGCAGCTCGCCCAGGGGCTCCACGACGACGTCGAGCGCGCCCGTCAGCAGCAGCACGCGGTGGCCGGCCCGCTTGTGTGCGCGCACCCGGCGCACGCCCTCCGGGAACACCCGCCGCAGCGTGACGGTGTGCAGCGCCTCCTCGCCCAGCCCGCGCATCCGTTCCACGTCCAGGCCGTCGTACTCCCGGTAGAACGAGCGGGTGAACTCGGCCCGCGAGCGCCGCTCCAGGTAGAGCCAGCGCGGCGCCTTGGTCGCCATCTGGGCCAGGAACCGGGGCCACTCCTCGAGCGGTTGGTCCTGCAGCCGCATCCAGAAGAAGTACTCGACGACGTTCGTCTGGATGAGGGTGCCGTCGACGTCGAACACCGCGAGCACGTCGCTCCTCCCGCTCCGTCGCCGCAGCGCGGCCAGCGCCGTGTTGGCCTCCGGCCGGGGCTCGGTGCTGCCCGTGGGTCCAGGGCCCTTGCGCGGGCCCGTCTCGACGCGGGCCATCCGGACCACCGTCGGCAGGTGGACCTCCTGCAGGTAGTGGTGCCAGTCGTACGCGGCCGGGTCGAAGCCGAAGCGCTCCCGCTCCGCCTCGGGCAGTCGCTCGAACAGGCCGATCAGGTTGCGGGTGTCGAAGACGCAGTCGACCTCGACATACACGCCGTACAGCTCGGCGAGGTTGAGCACGCGCTCCAGACGTCCCTTCTCCTCGGTGAGCTGGTCCGACCACCGGGTGGCGGTCCCGCCGAGCGGCAGCCGCTCCACCACCTGCTGCGCGAGCTCGACGGCGCGCAGGGCCAGCTTGCCTCTCGCCACCAGCTCGCCCCGGCTGGGGAACGTCCACTGCGGGAGGGCGATGGCCTGGCCCCACCGGTCGCGGAGCGGGTTGCGGCCGAAGAACTCCCCGCAGTTCTCGTAGATCGCCCGCAGGCGCAGCGGGTTCCGGCTGCCGGAGGCGGCGTGGTAGATCCGGTGCTCGCCGGCGGGCGGCGGGGCGCTGGCAACCGCCAGCACCGCGTTGACCACGAGGTCGGCGGGGATGACGTCGAGGTTGGCGTCCGGGAGCCCGGAGAAGTCCTGCAGCGCCGCCCGGCCGAAGGCCAGGATCAGCGGCTCCGCCATTCGGAAGCCCTCCAGCCAGCCCGGGAACGGCTCTGCCAGGGCACTCTCGATGATGCTCGGACGGACGATCGAGAGCGGGATGTCGCCGTGCAGCTCGACCACGGCACGCTCGGCCATGGCCTTCGTGAACGAGTAGATGTCCGTGAAGCCCATCGCCCTGGCGTGGGCCCTGCCGCGCTCGACCAGCCGGTCCTTCACCCAGCGGTCGCGAAGCCGCTCGACGGCACGCGCCTGCGCCGGCGTCCCGGCCGGCCCCAGCCGGCTGCGGACCTGCCGCCTGAGCTGGTCCAGCACCTCGGGCCGCCGGCTCTCCTCCTCCACCGCGGGCCGCAGCGTGCTGAGCACCTGCGCCTCGTGGCGCCAGTTCAGCCCGGGGTCCAGCGGCAGCTCCTCCCGTACCAGTCCGCGCAGCATGCCGCCGACGTAGGCGGTCGAGATGTGCACGAGGTGGGGCTGCGCACCGAGGTCCCGCAGGGTCTGGACGAGCCGGGTGGCGCCCAGCAGGTTGGTCTGGGCCGACAGGTCGACCGGGTTGTCGAACTCGACGGCCGCGGCCGAGTGGATCACCACGTCGCACCGGCGGAGCTCGTCGCGTGCCTCGCCGGTCAGGCCCAGGTCCTCGCGGCCCAGGTCGAGCTCGACCACGGAAACCTTCTCGGCGACGAGCGACCGGAACCGCTCCTCGCCCAGCTCCTGCTTCAGCCTGCGGAAGGCCGGGCTCGACAGCACCTCCCGCTCCAGTCGCTCGGCGGCGGAGCGCCGGGCGCTGGACCGCACCGCGAGGTTCAGCCTCCGGATGCCGGGCAGCGCCCGCAGGCACTTCTCCACGATGGATTTGCCCAGGAAGCCGGTCGAGCCGGTTACGAGCAGCGTCTTGCCGCTGAGCCCCTCTTCGATCAACGCCCCACGATTGTAGGCACCGGCCCAACCGGGGCGTTTCGAGGCGTCAGTCCCGGCGCCGCTGGCTCGAACGCAGGAAGAGGCCCGCGATCGCCCAGATGCTCAGGGCGACGTACAGGAGGCCGATGATGATCAGACCTGCTTCCACGGCAACCCTCCCCAATCGTTCAAATGGGAGCCGACGCGTGTCGAAGCGATTCTATGCGTGCGTGGGGGCGCCGTGGACGGCCGGATCAGCCGCGGCTGGGGGTGGCCACAAGTTCTGTCCGGAACCGATCTGGGGCGCCCGCGATCTGTCCGAGTGAGTTGAAGCACGGGGCCACGAAGAGCACGGAGACGCACGGAGGGGTCGGCAGCATGTTCCGCGGTGAGCGCCCAGAGCGCACAGGCGTGGTCTGGGCTGGGAGCGTCGGGAGCCGCACCGTACCCTCCGTGCGTCTTCGTGTCCTCCGTGCCTCCGTGCTTCAACAACTCAGACCAGATCGCACGCCCCAACC
>DASYBH010000191.1:0-7829 GCA_036500885.1 Candidatus Dormiibacterota bacterium | reverse complement strand
ATGTCGACCGGTGCCCTCGTGGCTTCGTCCATCGCCGCCTCCTCCGTGTGGATGCCCCTGACGCCGTCGCTGCCCGGCCGCGACGCCAGCGGAGGCGCGACGCAGCCATCCCCTCATAGTGAGGCACCACGGCGCCGGTTCTCGTGACGTCCCTCACGCCGATCCCGTCATCGCGTCACCGCTCTGATCGACGAAGGAGCAGCACGTCATGGAGAGCTGGTCCCGCCGGCGGCGCAGGTGGACGCCGCGCGCAGTGTGCTGGCGATCGCGGCCTACGCCACCGTGTTCCTCGCCGCGGCCGTGGTGGTCACGTGGCGCCGGGACACGGTCGAGTGAGTCAGACCGGGCTCAAGCACCGGGTCGACCACTCTGCGCAGGCCATCTCGGAGCAGTTCGTGGTTGGGTCCGGATCGAGCCGGAGGGTCGCCGACGCGGAGGAGGGGCCGCCGCCGGCGGCCCCTCCAGAGGATCGTGAGATCCGAAGACCCCGACACCACCGAGATCAGCAGTGATGAACTCTCGGCAGGTGTCGATATGGGCCGCTCACCTCCTCGGCGGCAGCCCAGGCTGAGCCCGGGCGCCGTTGCCAGCGAGAGCGTCGATGGCTTCCTCCGGAATTTCCCCGATGCCGACCACTCCTGCTTTTACCCCGGCTCCGAAGAGCTGGTAGGACGCTCTGCCCAGGGAGCCGGAGCCAAGGTTCGACAGGGTCGGGTCGGCGAGGGCGCTGTGGATCTCGGCGCGCATGTCCTGGTACTGCTGGCGCGCGGCCGCCTGGTCCACCGTACCCCCGTCGTGGACAGTCTTATCCCACTCGTAGGCGAGCTTCATGGCGCGGTCGTAGACGTCCGTCCAGGGGCCGCCGGCAAGGACCGAGGTATCGCCTGAAGGTTTCTGCTCCTGAGGCAGGCCGAAGTTGGGGTCCTCGCTGCGGTCGAGCGCAGGGGCCGAGGAGTCGAAACCGGTGCCGCTGCCGCTGAAGCCGTCGCCGGTGCCGCTGAAGTCGACCCCGGTGCCGCCGAAGTCGGCCCCGGTGCCGCCGAAGTCGGCCCCGGTGCCGCTGAAGTCGACCCCGTCGCCGCCGAAGTCGGCCCCGTCGAACTCGTCGTGCCCGGTCGGGTCCGTACGCGTGGTGGGGTTCCCGCTGGTGTACGCGTACCGCGACAGGCCCCAGAGGTTGAAGCCGCCGCCCGGCACCACCGTGTCCGCGCTCGTGAACTGGCCAACCGCCGGGTCGTAGTAGCGGGACCCGTAGTAGTACAGGCCGCTCACCGCGTCGGCGGTCTGCCCCGTGAAGGTGTGGGCCGTGGGCATGACGCCGTTCGCGTAGCGGACCAGGCCGTAGGGCGCATAGAGCTGGCTGGCCGTGGCCGTCCCGTCGGCGCCGAGGGCCACGTTCGCGCTCCCCAGCCCGTCCGAGGCCAGGTAGCTGACGGTCCCGTTCACCGCCATCGCGATGCGCCTGCCACCAGCGTAGTAGTAGGTCCTGGTGATCGTCGTGGCGCCCGTGGTGCTGATCTCCTCCACCCCGCCCACGTAGACGGTGGTCGTGGCGGCGCCACCCTGGGTCACCTGCTGCACCACACGCCGCCCCTGGCAGTCGTAGAGGAACTGGTCAGTGGCGCCGGAGCTGCTCGGGGCGTCCCGCCAGCTCACCAGCTGGCCCTCGCTGTCGTAGCCGAGCTGGGCGCCGTTGGGCGAGGCGCCCGCGCAGGTGCTCGACGCGGTGGGCGCCCGGCAGGTCATGTCGCCGGCCGCGTCGTAGGCCGCCGTGTAGGCGCCGCCCACCGCGGTCGCGGCGTGCACATGGGCGCCGCTGCCGTAGGTATAGCTGCCGGTGGGGCCGCTGGTGAGCCGCCCCATGGTGTCGTAGGCGAAGCTCTGGGTGTACTGGGCCGCGCTCAGCGTCCCCGCGGTGATCGCGCTGCCCGCACAGGGCGGCGTCCCCACCGAACCGGCCCAGGTCAGGCGGTTCTGCTCGTCGTAGCAGAAGGCCTGGTTGTCCGTGCCGTCCGGCAGCGTCGTGCTCGCCGTGGCCACGTTGCCGGCGGCATCGAAGGTTCGCGCCTGCTCGAAGAGCGTGGCGCCGTCGCTGCTCCTGGCCACCTTGAGGTCGGTGACCCGGCCCAGCAGGTCGTCGCTGGCCTGGTACCGGTACGTGCCGCCGCCCAGGCTGGCGCCGGTCACGTCCCCGAACGCTCCGCCCACCCCGCTGTAGGTCGCACCGCTGAGCAGGGTGGTGGTCGTGGCCCCTTGCTGCACGCTGACGCCCGACAGCCAGTCCTGCGCGGTATAGGAGTTGGTGACCGTCTCGCCGTCCGGGTACTGCTCGGTCACCACATCGGCGGCGTCGTCGTAGGTGAACCGCAGCGGGTAGCTGTCGGCGCCAACGGCGACCGTCTGGCCGGTCCGCCGGCCGCGCCCGTCGTAGGCGAAGCCGTAGCTGCCGGACAGGGAGCCGTTGGTGAACGTCTCGCCGGTCAGCCGGCCGATGCCCGCGCTGCCGCCAGCCGTGCTGTCGTAGCTGTAGGTGTAGTAGGCGCCGGCGGGGGTGTTGGAGGTGTTGTGCCAGAGGGGGCGGTCGAGCCCGTCATAGCCCCGGAAGACGGTCCCGGCGGCACCGCGCGCGTCCACTGACTGGACCACGTTGCCGTTCTGGTCGTAGGCATAGCTCCCGGTCCCCCGGTCGGGGTCGGACATGCTCGTCTTGCGGCCGGCCATGTCGTACTGGACGCTGGTCGCGGTCACGCCGTCCGGCTGCAGGACACGCACCAGTTCGCCCGGGAAGTTGTAGCTGTACGTGGCGCTGGCGTAGACCGCGTAGCTGCCCGGCGCGCTGCCCGTGAACCGCTGCTCGTAGGCGGTCCTGCCGAGCGCGTCCACGAGCGTACCGGCCTGGTGGCCGTTCCGGTCGACGGTGAGCGTCTGCCGGTAGCACGCGGTGTCGCCGGTGCCTGGGGGGCTGCAGGCCGTCGAGTAGCCCGTGCCGGTCCGGTGCGAGAGCGGGTCTGTCGTGCTGGTGACGCGGCCCAGGCCGTCGTACGTGATGGTGGTGCCGGCCTGCGTGCTGTCGGGGACGGAGTAGGCGGCCGCGCCGGGACCGCCCGTGTACGCGGGCACGAAGTAGGGATCGCTCTCGAAGGCGAGCCGCTGCGAGGGGTCGTAGAAGGAGTAGCGCACCACGTCCTGGGCGCCCGACGCCGGCGTCCTGGTCTCGACCAGGTGGCCGAGCCCGTCGTAGAAGTCGCGAGAGGTCACCGTGGTGGAGGCGTTCAGCCGCTGGGTGTGGTCGATCTCCAGGCAGGGTGCCTGGGCGTTCGGCGCTCCGCACCAGAACGTGTACGCCGTGCCCGTGGTGGTGAGGCCCGGGGTCTCGCCGGGCAGCGTGGTGGCGGTCGGGCGGCCCAGGGCATCGTGCGCGAAGGTGGTGGTCTGGCCGTTGGGGTCGGTGGTGGCGGTCGGCCAGAGCCCGAACCCTGTGGTCGCCGCCGCCGGTCCGTACGAGACCGCCGACGTCTGACCGAGCGCGTTGTTCGTCGAGGTCGGCAGTGCGCCGAACGTGCCGTCGTAGGTCAGGCAGGCGCTGAACGTGCCGCCGGGCGCGGCGCAACCCTGGTGGGCGGTGTTGCCGGCCATCGCGTCCGGGTCGTCGATCGCGAGCAGGTTGCCGAACGCGTCGTAGGTGTGGAAGGTGGCGATCTGGCCGCTCGGGTTGAAGCCATTGGCGGCGGTGCCGCAGCTGGTGTACATGCTCGAGAGCGACGGCCGGCCGAGCGTGTCGTAGGTGGGGTAGGTGCAGCGGTAGCGGTTGCCGCTCGTGTCCTCCACGTCCTCGAAGGTGGGGAGGTCGACCTTGAACAGCCCCGTCGCCGAGGTCGCCGTGGCCGTGAGGCTGTCGATGGTCTGGTACGCGGCCTTCTCGACGATGGTGGTCGGGCTGCCCGCGCCGGCGCCGTCATTGCTCGTCCGGGTGGCGGTGGTGACCCGGTCGTAGGCGTCCCGCACGAACGTCGTGGTCACGTGCGGCGCCGTGGCCTGGCTGCCGCCGTTGACGAAGAAGGTGTCCACCTGGGCGGGGGCGACGTCGCAGGCCGCCGTCGGGTTGCTGTTGGCGTCGAGCTCGCTGACCAGGTTGCCGTACAGGTCGGGGCTGACGCCGGTCGGCGGGCAGAGCGCCTGGTACTGCGTCTTCGCCACCTGCACCAGGGAGCCGTCGGGGTTGTAGTGGTCCACCTCCAGGTCGCGCCCGTGCAGGACGTTGGCCGGGTCCCACCAGGGCGACCTCGGACAGGGCGGCGTCGTCGCGCAGGAGGTGCCGAACTGCGGGTCGCTGGGGTTGAAGACGCCGAAGCCCAGCGTCGCGGGGTACTGGTGGACGGCCTTCGACCCGTCGGGGTTGGTCTGCGTGACGGTCGCGAAGCCCATGAACTTGCCGTTGTAGAAGTCAACGACGTCGGCGTCGAACCAGTCCCCCCAGTAGTCGTCGACCGGCATCAGCCGGTAGCTGTACGTGTACGTGCCCGTCACGGGCGTGCTCGTCTGGGCGCCGCCCTGGCCGGCCTGGCTGAGCCGCAGCATGCTGTCGCTGCGGCTGGTGAGGACCATCCGGCTCCAGGCGCCGGCGTCCGCCCGGTCGCACGGCGCGGTGCTCTGCATCCTGTTGCAGACGAAGGGATCGAGCACGTCCTGCCCGGTGGGCGCACCCCTGGAGTTGTCCCGCGCCAGCTGCCAGCCGAAGCTCTGCTGCAGGCCGTGGCCGTTGGAGATGGTGGTCAGGTAGTAGCTGTTGCCCTCGTAGCTCTGGCTCCACAGGTTGCAGCCAAAGCCGGTGCCCACGTTCCACGAAGGCCCGCAGTTGGTCGCCGGTGCCGGGCCCCAGAACTCGTCCTCGTAGAGCTGCACCTGCTTGCTGTACATGAAGTCGTGCCTGGGCAGTGCGGTGGTGCCGTCGGCGCCGACCTCGGCCAGCCGGGTCAGGTTCAGGCGGCCGGCCGTGGACTGCGCGACGCCGCTGAAGGGGTCGGTGATGGTGGCCGGGCCCGACTGGTCGTAGGAGAACGTGTAGTCACGCAGGGTGCTCCAGGCCGCGCTCCCGCTGGCCCGGACCTGGACCAGGGCGTCGTTGAGGACGAACGTGCTCTGGACCTGCGGCGCCGCCAGCCCGGCGCTCGCCGAGAGGTCCACCGGATCGTCGCAGCGGAGGCTGCCGGTGGCCGTGCAGGCGCTCCCGACGACGCGGGCCACCGCGTGGGAGGTCTGGAAGCTCACCCGCATCAGCGGCGCCCAGGCCGCGCCCGTGCAGGCCGCCTGGGAGCTGTGGCAGCCGGGGGAGTCGTACTCCACCGTCGCCATCACCGCGTCACGCGGGTAGCTGATGCCGGCGGCGCCGGTCTGCACGTCCTGCTGGTAGGTGACGTGGACCTGGTTGCCGCTCGGGTCCGTGATCAGGTCGAGCAGCCAGTTGGCGATGAAGTCCAGGCCCGTGTTGGGCCCGCTCGACTGGGGATAGAACTGGAGCGAGTCGGGCGTGCAGCCGAACTCCTCCATGATCCCGCTGGGCAGGAAGACCCGGAAGCAGGGAGGTTTGGCCGCCATCCCCGGCAGCGAGTTGGGCCCGACGTAGGAGATCACCCTGGCGTGGGTCTCCGGCGTCGTGTGCCACGGCACGGGGCTTGGGCTGATCGCGGTCCCGTTGAAGTCCTCGTAGTAGGTGCTGGTGGTCACCGTGGGCGGGATCAGCTCGGCGTCGGTGCCGAAGCCGTCCACCAGCTGCCAGGTGTCGTCCCACTGCGGGTTCGGGCAGCAGCCCAGCGCGGTGTCGCGCTCGGCCCAGCTGATCCTGCCCAGGGACAGGTTCCAGCCCTCGCCCACCCAGGCCGCCGCCGCCGCCGGGTTGTGCTGGTCGCTCACCGCGGCGCTGTCGTAGACGAGCTGGAGCGGCGGTGTCAGCCCGCCCGGGCCGGCCGGCAGGTTGAGCGGGAAGCGGTCGATGAGCCCGCCCGAACTGAGGTTGGTCTCGGTGCCGTCCGGCCCGCCGAACGCGGCCACCGGGGCGGCCGTGGCGAAGCTGACGGTCGCGCTGGCGGCGCCGGTGAGAGCGGCCGTCGTCGAGAGCGTGTGGGCCTGGGCGTCCACGGCCGGACTCTGCTTCACCATGCGGCCCAGCGTCAGCGGCGGTGCCGGCGCGGCCGGCGCTGCGGCGGCCGCGCCGGCACCCGAGGCCTGCTGCGCGAGCGCGCGGGCGGGGTCCGGCTCGACCCCGCGCGGCAGCGGCCCGTTGATCACCGCCACCGAGCGGCCGACGTCCATGGCGGCTGCCCGGCTCGCGTAGTGCAGCTTGACGCCGACCGGCAGGCGCAGCCCGTGCTTCGCCAGCTGTCCCCTGGCGTCCACGGCCTGCACCAGGAAGGTGCCGAACGTGAAGTGACCCGAGCCGCCGGCGCTGCCGCCGGAGGCCGGCGCCACCTGCCGCACCAGCAGGCTCAGCTGCCCGCCCGCGGCCGCCACGTCGGCCGCGGTCACCGCTCCCGCCGGCACGTCGAGCTCCAGCGCCGAGTCGCTGCTCGTGAAGTGCGTGGGCTGCGCCGGGTCGAGCGTGATCGTGGCCGGCGGCATGCCGGCCGCCACGGGCCGCGGACGGGTGGGGCCCGTCCGCCGGCTTGCGGGCGCCGGCGCCGCGGGGAGGGGCGCTCCACGCGTCGAGGCGGCGCGCGAGGCCGGGTCGAAGCGGTTCGGCACGGCCGGGCCGGCCGCCCGAGCGGCGGCACCGTGGGCCGCGAACGCTCCGGTCGGCGCGAGCGCGCCGAGCCACAGGACTAGCCCGATGACGAGTCCGCCGATGCGGACCCGCCGCCGCGCGCGCGGAGCGCACCCGCGCCGGCCGTTGAAGACTCCACCCATCTGTCCCTTCCCCCTGTGCGGACGACGGTTGCCGAGCAGCGGAACCAGGATAGGGGGGAGGAGTGTCACAGACCAGCCACACTCCCACGCTTTACACCCCCACAGTTGCCTCGCGGGGCCATCATCGGCGCCAAGCTCGATTTCGAGATCGTTAAGAACTGGCAAAAGGTCTGATTGTGTAACCCTGTGTGCCCCCACGCTTTGCCTGCCGACCAGGTGAATCAGCCCTCGTCGCCCACCCCGCCTCCGACGCTGATCCCGAGCATCTCCTCCAGCACCCGAGCCACGCCGTCCTCGTGGTTGGGCGGCGCGACCTCGTCCACGATGGCGAGCACGGAGGGATTGCCGTTTGCCATCCCGACCGACCAGCGGGCGACCTGGAGCATGGGCAGGTCGTTGATCGAGTCACCGAACGCGATCGACCGCGCCACGTCATATCCGCGCTCGCGACACACCCACTCCAGCGCGCTGCCCTTGGTCACGTCGCGGCTAGGCCGCCTTCCACAACTGCTGTCCGTAACCCGGCGGTAGCCATGGCGTGTTGTAGGAGCCGAGAACCTTCTGAGGGTAGCCTGCAGGCCGAACGTAGGTTCGGTGCGATTCGGCATACTCGGGCGCATGGATGTTCGCCGCCACCCAGCCACCGTCAGCGCGCCTGGTCGCGACCGTCGCTTCCGAGGACCGGGCCGGCAGCCGTTGTGGCAGCGGCTGGAAGAGGTGGTCGTGGTCGTGCTCCCGCTGGTGCTGCCGGGGGATCGGGAACGCCGGCGCCTGGAGAAGCTGTTCGGGGCCATGCACTCGCTGAAGCGAGCGCTGCAGCTGGATGTGCGGCGCCGGCTGCGAGCCCACCGGGCGGCTGGTGGCCGACGGCGAGATGGGGCCAGGTGGCGTGAGGAGCTGGGGCTGACCAGGGAGGCTCTGGAGCGCCG
>DASYBH010000190.1:0-9670 GCA_036500885.1 Candidatus Dormiibacterota bacterium | reverse complement strand
CAGCTGCGCGCGGTCCCGCGCGTACAGCTTGGACATCACGCGGCTCACGTGCGTCTTCACCGTCGCCGGGCTGACGAACAGCGCCTCCGCGATCTCGTCGTTGCTCCGGCCCTGGCCAACCAGTCCCAGCACCTCGCGCTCCCGTTCGGTCAGGCCCTGCAGCTCGCGGACGGAGACGCGGCGCTGGGACGGCCGGCCGGCGAACGTGGCGATCAGCCGGCGGGTCACCGACGGGGACAGCAGCGCCTCGCCCGAGGCGACGACCCGGATGGCCTGGAGCAGGTCGGCCGGCTCGATGTCCTTGAGCACGAAGCCGCTCGCACCCGCCCGCAGCGCCTCGAAGATGTACTCGTCGGCCTCGAACGTGGTCAGGATCAGCACGCGGCAGCCGGCCAGCTCGGGGTCGGACGCGATCCGCCTGGTGGCCTCGATCCCGTCGAGCACCGGCATCCGGATGTCCATCAGCACGACGTCCGGACGGGTGGATCGAGAGCGCACCACCGCCTCCTCGCCGTTGGGCGCCTCGCCCGCCACCTCGACGTCAGGCGCGCTCTCGATCAGCACCCGGAAGCCGGCGCGGACCAGCGCCTGGTCGTCCGCCAGCAGCACGCGGATCACTCGTTTCCTCCCCTCCCCCCCTCATCTGCCGCGGGGTCAGGGGGGGCAAGCCGTCTTCCTTCATCCAGCGGCAGCGTCGCCCGCACGGCGAAGCCACCGCCCTCGCGAGCACCCGCCTCCACCGAGCCGCCGGCCGCACGCACCCGCTCCCGCATGCCCGCCAGGCCGTGCCCGGCTCCCTGCCGGCCGTCCGCCGCCACCGTGGCGGCGGTGCGGCCGTCATCCTCGACCTCGACCACGAGCGCGTCCGGCAGCCGGCGCACGGTCACCGTCGCGGCCGCGCCCGGCGCGTGGCGGACGACGTTCGTCAGCGCCTCCTGGATCACCCGGTAGGCCGCGAGGTCGATCGAGACCGGGAGCGGGGAATCGCCGGCCTCCAAGCGGAGCGCGACGCCGATCCCCGCCCTCCGCACCGTCTCCGCCAGCGATGGGACGTGCCCGAGGCCGGCGGCGGGCGAGCGCGGCTCGGCGTCGTCGGTCTGTCGCAGCAGGCCGAGGATGCCGCGCAGGTCGCGCAGCGCATCCCGGCTCGCCAGCTTGATCGCGACGAGCGCCGCGCGCGCCTCCTCGGGCCGGTCGTCCATCACGTGCACGGCCACGCCGGCCTGCACGTTGATCATGGCGATGCTGTGCGACACCACGTCGTGCAGCTCTCGCGCGATGCGCAGCCGCTCCTCGGCCAGGCGGCGCAACGCCTCCTCCTCGCGAGTTCGCTCGGTGTGGCGATCGGCGCGGGCGCGCCACTCCGCGGCGACCTGGCCCGCCAGCAGCCCCGACACGACGATGATCCCCTCCGCGAACCCGATGCTGCGATCGGCCGTGTGCCCGAGCAGCGCGGCTCCGACGAAGAGGAGCACCGTCAGCACGGCGATGATCCCAGCCCGCACCCGCGCGCCGGCCGCGCCGGTGACGTACAGCGTCACCAGCAGGCCCACGAAGAACGGGCTGTCGGTCGGGTAGCCGAACCCGTAGAAGACCACGGTGGCGGTCAGCGACGCCGCGACCGACGGCGCGGGCCAGCGGCGGGCGAACGCGGGGGCGCCGGCCGCGATCGCGAGGAGCGCCGCCCCCGGGATATCGACCAGCCGGCCGCTCCTGTGCGGGCCGAACCCGGTCCCGGCGATCGTGATCAGCTCGACCACCGCGGCCATGGCGGCCGGCCGAGCCCAGCGCGAGTCCAGCACGGCCATCCGGAAGCCCATCGCGGCGATCGTAGCGCCACCTCCACCGCCCGTCGTCACCCCGTCGTGGTAGTTCGCGTACGACCGCGGGAGTACGCGCAGAACCGCCCGGCGGGCGGACGACGGCTACGGGGCGCGAACCCGAAGCTCTCGGTGCGGCGGGACGAGCCGCCGGAGACCACCCGAGAAAGGAGCCGCAACCGCCATGAACGAGATCTTCCGCAACCTGCTGCGCCGCAAGGTGCGATCCGCCCTGACGATCTCCGGGATCGTCATCGGCATCTTCGCGCTGACCACGATGGGCGCGCTGGCCGAGCACTTCAACTCGCTGCTCGACGTGGGCGTCAGGTACGCCGGCGCCGCCATCGCGGTGCGCCCGCCCGCCGAGCAGCAGACGGGCCTGCTGCCGCTGTCCAAAGCGGACGAGATCGCGCGCGTGCCCGGCGTCGCCGCGGTGCGTCCCGCGTACAGCGTGTCGGCGGACCCGAGCAACACCGCCATCCAGCTGGGAGCGCCCGCACTGATCACCAACGAGCAGGACGCCACCGCCTTCGGATTTCCCACGCCGAGCTTCGCGGCGGGCCGCGACCTGGCGGCTGGGGAGCGCGGCGAGGTCGTCCTGGGCAGCACGATGGCGAAGTCGTACGGCAAGCGCGTGGGCGAGACGGTCGATCTGCCGGTCCGGCCCACGGACGCGAAGCCCGACTTCGTCAACCACCCGTTCCGCGTCGTCGGGGTCCTCGCGAAGACGGGCAGCCCGACGGACGGGTTCGCCCAGGTCGACGACGAGGACGCGCGCATGCTCCTCGCCGACACGCTGCCCCCGGCCCTGCGCTCGGCCGTGGACGTGAGCAACCTCGCCCAGACCTTCAACGTCTACACCGCCAGCGGCACCTCGCTCGCCGGGATGGACCGCATCGCGCAGCGAATCAACGACACCGTGCCGGGCGTGCAGACGCAGAAGCCGTCCGAGGTGGTCGCCAACTTCAAGTCCACCAGCACCACGTTCACCGCGATCTTCACCGGCGCCGCAATGCTGGCCCTGGTGATCGGCGGCCTGTCCGTGGTCAACACGATGATCATGGCCGTCGGCGAGCGCGTCCGCGAGATCGGCCTCAAGAAGGCGGTCGGCGCCCACACCGGCCAGGTGATGCGCGAGTACCTGCTGGAGGCCGCGGTGATCGGCGCGATCGGCGGCCTGGCCGGCTACGGCCTGGGGCTGGGCCTGACGACCCTGGTGAACATGGCCGGCGCCTCCAGCAACCTGGACATCTTCCTGGTCACACCTCGCCTGAGCGCGATCGCCGTGGGCTTCGCGGTGGCGATGGCGACCATCGCCGGCATCCTGCCGGCCTTCCGGGCGGCCCGCCTGGACCCCGTGACCGCCCTCCGCAGCCTGTAGAGCGCCGGTCAAGCCACCCCCGGATCCAAACCGGACAACCACCAGAGGAGATACGTGAGATGGCCGACATCCAGCTCGTCAACCTGACCAGGCGGTACCGGCAGGGCTCGCACACCGTCACCGCCCTGGACGGCGTGGACCTGCGGATCGAGAGCGGCGAGTTCACCGCCATCGTGGGCCGGTCCGGCAGCGGCAAGACGACGCTCCTGGACCTGGCCGGGCTGCTGCTGCGCCCCACCTCCGGCACCGTCCTGTTCGACGGCGAGGACACCGCCCGCCTGAGCGACGGCCGGAGGGCGGACCTGCGGGCGAGGCGCATCGGCTTCGTGTTCCAGGAGTACAACCTGCTGCCGGGGCTGACGGTCGTCGAGAACGTGACGCTGGCGTGCCGCTACGGCGGCGGCGACCGCCGCGAGGGCCGCCGGCGCGCGGTCGAGCTCCTGGAGATGGTGGGCCTGGGGCACCGGCTGCGCCACCGGCCGGACGAGCTCTCCGGCGGGCAGCAGCAGCGCGTTGCGATCGCCAGGGCGCTGGTCAACCGGCCGGCCCTGGTGCTCGGCGACGAGCCCACCGGCGCGGTGGACAGCCAGACGTCGGACGAGC
Source organism: Candidatus Dormiibacterota bacterium (assembly GCA_036500885.1). Classification (GTDB taxonomy): domain Bacteria; phylum Chloroflexota; class Dormibacteria; order Dormibacterales; family Dormibacteraceae; genus CF-161. The sequence goes on along the minus strand of DASYBH010000190.1, from coordinate 5,866 downwards.
TGGTCGCGCTGATGCGGACGCTCAACCGGGACGAGGGCGTCACGTTCGTGCTCGTGACGCACGACCTGGACCTGGCGGCCCAGACCGACCGCGTGGTGCGGCTGGCCGACGGACGGGTGGTCTCCGATCAGCCGGCGGCCGGAGGAATGGCGGTGACCGCCAGTGCCTGAGGATCGACGCTCCAGAGGGGCCGGGCGCGCAGCCCGGCCTCTCTGGCCGTGGTACGCACCGCGCCGGCTTTCGCCGGCGGCCGTCCCCTGTCAGCGCCTACTTGGCCAGCACGCGCCCTCGGGTGGCCGGAACCTGGCGCCGGGCCGGGGGCCGCAGGGCGGCGGCCTGCCGGGCCGGCGCCTCGCGGATGGTCCAGCCGTACACCATGCCGCGGACCGCGAGCCCGCTCTGGCCCACCTTCCACCGCTGGCGCATCGCCGTGCCATCGACCGCGTCGAGGAAGCGCACCGCGGTCGAGCCGGTTGCCGCCCACGCGCGGAGCGCCGGCGGGTTGGGTCGCTGGGCGAGGTCGCGCAGGACGAGGCTCAGCAACTGGCGGCCGACGCCCTGCCGGCGAAGCTGGAGCGTCACGTACAGCCGGCGCAGCTCGACCAGGTGACCTCCGTCGCCGACCATCAGACCGGTGACCTGGGCGAAGCCGATGATCCGGGCCTCCCGCTCGGCGACGTACAGACCGTGGCCGTCGTCGAGGTCATCGAGGAGCCGCAGCGCCAGCTCGGGCGCGGACAGCTCCTCCCGGCCAGAGGGGGGCGCGGAGTCGTGCGGCGACTCGCGGTCGGCGAGAACCGTGAAGCGCGCGACGGCGGCCACGTCGGCCAGCGTCGCCCTCCGGACCTCGCAGAACGGCGCGAGCGCCATGGTCAGGCTCGCTCCGCGGTCGAGGTGGAGAGTATGGCCGCCGCCCCGGCCCGAGGGCTGGGAACGGCGACCATCGAGAGAGGGAGGATGTCGATATGAGAACCGCTCCCTGTGGCCATCACCGCCGCCTCGGCCGCCGCGCCCGGGTGAGCGCGATCGGCCAACGACGGCGGCATGCGAAGGGGGAGGCCGCGACCTGCGGGCTTCACGAAGTCCGACAACTTCCGTGTGTTCCTCCTGGGGAGTGGTTCGGTCCGCTTCAGTCGCGGCTCCACCATTGCACGCCCCATCCCTTGGAGGACCGTTACGCCGACCTTAGAAGGGGGTAAGAAAGGTCGGGCCCGAAGCGCACGACGTGCGATCATCCCGGGAATTCCCCTACGATCTGCAACGCTGGCGAGCCGGCGCGCATCCGGCGCGCATATGGAGTACACGATGGGAACGGCGTCGAGACGCTCAGCGGTCGTGCGGGGAAGGTCGTGGGCCGCCGTCGTGATGGCGACCTCCCTCCTCCTGCTCGGGTGGACGCCGTCCGTCCGAGCCGCCGGCGGCACGGGGCTGACCCTGCAGCTGACCCAGCGATGGAACCTGGTGGGGAGCGCGGGCACGTGGGCGCCCTACGCCGTCACGGTGCACAACGACGGGCCGAGCACCTTCAGCGGCGAGGTGAGGCTCGTGCCCGACGCGAGCTTCAACGGCCCGTACGCCGCCGATTCCTTCCCACCCTACCGCGGCGCGGTGCACGTGGCGCCGGGGGGCCAGAGCACCGTGCTGATGTACACGCAGGAGCCGCAGGGCAGCTACCACGCCGAGCTGCGCGACGAGCAGGGCGCCCTCATCACCCGGGCCACCGCCACCACGACGAACCACGCGAACGCCGCCGTGGCGGTCCTCAGCGGCCTCTCCGGCGCGGACCAGCGGATCTCGGCGCCGCTGGCGAGCCTGACCAGGCTGAGCATTGCGGTGTCCGGGTTCCCGTCGGCGGCGGCGTTCCCGGCCGACGCCGCCCACCTGAGCGGGCTCAACGGCCTGGTGCTCGACGACTTCGACACCGGCTCGCTCAGCGCGCCCCAGCTGCGAGCGATCCAGGACTTCGTCGCACTGGGCGGCGCCCTCATCGAGGTCGGCGGCCCCTCCTGGCAACGAACGCTGCAGCCGCTGCCGGCTGACCTCCTGGCGTTCCAGCCGGGAGGCATGTCGGCGGCGTCGCTGAGCACGCTCGCCGAGCTCTCGGGCGTCACCTCCAGCGCGAGCGTGCAGGTGATGACGGGCGGCGTCTCCACGTGGGCGAGGACGGCGATGGCGTCGGCGGACGGCCAGCCTCTCCTCGTCGAGGGCGCCTACGGAGCGGGCCGCGTGGTGGCGGTGACCTTCGACCCGATGGCCGCGCCCCTCGACACCGACCTCCCGCTGGCGGCAGCGAGCTGGAGCCAGGCCGTCAGCCGCGGCCTGAGCGGCGCCCGAGGCGGGTCGGCGCTGTTCAAGAGGGCGTTCAACTTCGCCCCCGGCGGCATCAGCGGCTCCGGCCCCGGCTCATGGGCCACCCTCCCGGGCCAGCTGGAGCAGGCCTTCAACGACGTGCCCGGCTCGTCACCGCCGTACGGGCTGCTCGTGGCCCTGCTGATCGGGTACATCCTCCTGGTCAGCCTGCTCAGCTACGCGGCGCTCAGGTTCGCGGGGCGCCGCGGCCTGTTCTGGGTCACCGTGCCCGTCCTCGCGTTCCTGTTCAGCGCGGGCGGCTACCTGGTCGGGTTCGGAGCGCGGGCGCAGGACTACCAGGTCGTCCAGGTCCAGGTCCAGCGGCTGGGGCCGGGCGGCGTGGTGGAGACGGTCAGCTTCGACGGCGTGCTCTCGCCCCGCCGCGGCGACGTCAGGGTGAGGGTACCGTCCAGCGCCCTCGTCTCGACGTTCATCCCGTACTTCGGGCCGTCCCTCTCGGGCGGCCGCGACACGGTGATCACGGCGGGGCCGAGCCCGGAGGTGCGGTTCAGCAACGTCCCGGTCTGGGACATGCGGCCGGTGCAGACGCTGAGCGTGACGCACCCCTTCGGCACGCTCGCCGGCCCCGGTCAGCCGATCGAGGCCCAGCTGCGGCTCAGCCAGGGTCGGATCAGAGGCCAGATCGTGAACCACACCTCGCTCACCGTGCGCGACGTGCGCCTGCTCTCGATGGCCGGGGCGCAGGCCAGCCTCGTGCCGTCGCTGCGGCCGGGCGCGACGGCGGAGATCGACGTCTCGCTGGCGCCGGGCAGCGGCGGGCCGGTGGGCAAGGGTGCGACGATCGTGATCGGCGGCCCCCCGGGATCGACGGGCGACGCGCGCCAGGCGCTGCTGATGCTGGCGGCGAGCCAGGCGGCCGGCCACCAGGGCGAGCTGGCGCTCGTCGGACTCACCGACCCGACCGACACCATCCTGGTCGAGGGCCGCCGGCCGCTCAGCTCCGGACGGGCCGCGGTCGTCGAGCCGGTCACCCTGCGATCGACCGACACTGCCACGGCCGTGCCCGCGGCGCGGCTGGTGTCCGCTTACGCCGATGCGGGCGGAACCAGCCAGCTCGACGTCTACGAGCTCGAGGCGCCGCAGAGCCTCAGCGTTCACGCCGGCCTGACGTGGAGCCTGGCCGGCCCTCCGGCCGCGATCTCCGTGGAGGTCTACGACTGGGTCTCGGGCACGTGGCGGCCCGTGCCGGGAGGGAGCCTGGTGGGCGCGCCGTCGCCGGCGTTCGCTCTGACACCCGGTGAGCGCGGCTCCGGCCTCGTCAGGGTCCGGGTGCACGAGGGCCAGCCCGGCCAGGCGTCCATCACGCTCTCCGATCTCCCATGATCGCGGTCGACGGTCTCACCAAGCGGTTCGGGAAGCACCTCGCCCTCCAGGGCCTGGAGTTCACGGTGCCGCAGGGCGAGATCTTCGGCTTCCTGGGCCCCAACGGCGCCGGGAAGACCACCACGATCCGCATCCTCGCCACACTGACCCGGCCCGACGCCGGCGTGGCGACGATCGGGGGCATCCGCGTGGACCGCGACCGCTTCGGGGTGCAGAAGCTGATGGGCTACGTGCCGGACTACTTCGGCGTCTACGACCGGCTGACCGCCGTGGAGTATCTCGAGTTCTACGCCGGCTGCCACGACCTGCCGCCGCGGCAGGGCCGGCGCGTGGCGCACGAGCTCCTCGAGCTGGTGGCCCTCGCCGACCGGGCCGGCGACCAGGTGGACGCCCTGAGCCGGGGCATGAAGCAGCGGCTGTGCCTTGCCAGGGCCCTGGTCCACAACCCGCAGGTGCTCCTGCTGGACGAGCCGGCCTCCGGCCTCGACCCGCGCGCCCGCGTCGACATGCGCGAGCTGATCCGCGAGCTGCGCCGGATGGGCAAGACGATCCTGGTCTCGAGCCACATCGTCCCGGAGATGGAGGAGCTCTGCACCTGGATCGGCGTCATCGAGCACGGCCGGATGGTGGCCGTCGGCCCGAAGGCGGACGTCCTGCGCAGGGCGGCCACCGGGCGGCGGGTGCGCATCGAGCTGGCAGACGCGGACGAGGCCCGCATCGAGGCCGCGCGCGAGCGGCTCGATGGCCAGGCGGGGGTCCTGGCCGTGGAGGCCGAGGACGGCGTGCTGGAGGTGTCTCTCGGAGAGGAGCTGGCCCAGCACCGCCTGCTGCGCGACCTGGTGGAGGCGGGGTTCGACGTCGCGGCGTTCACACCGGTCGCCGGCAGCCTCTCCGACGTGTTCCTCGGCCTGACCGGCACGGAGGAGGAGGAGGAGGAGGAGATGGCCGGATGATCGACTGGAGACGGCGCCTCCGCCGCATCTACCGCAACCCGCTGATCCTGAAGGACGGCCTGGCCCGGATGCGCTCCTGGTGGGCGCCGGGGGTCGTCGCGCTCTACCTGGCCATCCTCGGCCTCTTCGCGTGCCTCTTCTTCGCGCTGAGCCTCAGCACGGCCCCTCGCGCCTGGGGCCTGGCCCGGGTCGGCAGCACCGCGTTCGCCGCGCTGGCGCTGGCCCAGCTCGGGCTGGTCTGCCTGTTCGCGCCCGGCGTCGCGGCCGGGGCCATCAGCGGCGAGCGGGAGCGACAGACGCTCGACGTCCTGATGGTCAGCGGCGTGACCTCGCTGAGCGTCGTCTGGGGCAAGCTGGTCGCGTCGATCGCGTTCCTCCTCCTCCTGATCGCGTCGGCGCTGCCGCTGTTCGCCACGGTCTTCCTGTTCGGCGGCATCGACGTCCAGCAGTTCGTCATCACGCAGGTGCTGACCGTCGTGACCGCGGTGACGGCCGGCGCGCTCTCCCTCTTCTGGAGCGCCGCGTTCCGGCGGACGCTGATCTCCACGGTGACGGCCTATGCCGCGACCTTCGCGGCTACCGTGGGCACGCTCGTGCTCGGCGCGATCCTGACCCAGATCGCCTACACGTCGTCGCCGGCCGCCCGCACGGGCACCCCGCCGGACGTGCACCCGATCCTGTTCTTCAACCCTGGCTATGCGATGGGCGCGCTGCTGCTGCAGCCGAGCGGGGCGCAGCTGCACACCGGCCGGCTGGCGCAGCTCGTGCTCCTCGCGACCGGCCCCGCCAGCCAGTCGGGGCCGGTCATCGAGCCATGGCAGGCGGCGCTGACCGTGCAGCTGGCGCTGGTCGCCGTCAGCTTCCTGGGGGCGGTGCTGCTCCTGCGGGGCCGCCGCGGCCGGGAATCACCTTCGGCCGGCTGACCCCAGGCCGGGGCCGAGGCTGGTCGACTCGCTGGAGGTGCTGGCCTCGAGGAATTTGCCATCCACGGTGCGCGTGCATGCGTGATGGTGAACCGATGCAGAAGATCAGCCCCGCCGCGGAAGCGGCTCAACTGACGGAGTTCTGGTCGCAGCGCGTCATCGCCCGGGCCAACGGCAACCTGTTCAAGGTGGCCAAGGGCATCGGCTCTACGAACTGGCACACGCACGACGACCAGGACGAGACGTTCCTCGTGCTCGAGGGCCGGATCACGATCCAGCTTCGCGATGAAGACGTGG
>DASYBH010000189.1:0-3429 GCA_036500885.1 Candidatus Dormiibacterota bacterium | reverse complement strand
GGAGGAGGTGCTTCGCGAGTGGCTCCCCGGCGGCGGCGGTGCGCACGTGCTGCTGACCACGCGGCGCACCACCTGGGACTCCGCCCTGCGGGTCACCGGGATGCCCATCGGCCCGCTCGGGCGGGAGGAGGGCGCAGCCCTGCTGCGCCGCCTTCGCCCCGACCTCCCGGAATCGGCTCCCGCCCTGCGACAGATCGCCGAGGAGCTCGACGACCTGCCGCTTGCGCTGCGGCTGGCCGGCGGCTTCCTCCGGCGCTATCGCAGCCAGATCAGCCTGGACTCGTACCTGGAGCAGATCCGCTCGCGTGACGTGGTCGAGCGAGCGGCCACCCTCCTGGGCGAGGGGGAGCCTGTCCCCGTCCGCCAGACCGGAGGAGTGGCGCGGACGCTGTTCGGGCGCCGGCGCGGCCCCCAATCCTCGCCGGTGGCCAGGACCGTCGCTCTGGCCATCCGCTGGCTGGAGCGCGCCGACCCGGTGGGAAGACCGGCGCTCGCGGTGCTGGCGCGCGCAGCCTGCTTCGCGCCCGGCGAGGCCATCCCCCGCGCGGTGCTGCTCGACGCGGCGGGCGACGCGCGCGGCGCCGAGAGCCTGGCCCGGCTCCTCGAACTGGGTCTCGTGGACCCGGACGGCGACGACCTGGTGCGGGTCCACCGCATGGTGGCCGAGCTGGTCCGCGTCGCCAACCCGGACCCGGCGGCACAGGTGGCGGCCGAGGAGGCGATGATCGCCTGGGCGCGGGAGGTCAACGACGCGGAGGACGCGGACGCCCGCACGCTCGCCGTCTCCCATCTCGACCTGGCGGCACGCGCGTTCAGCGAGCCGATCGACAGCGAGGGACCGGCCGCGCTGTGTTTCGAGCTGGGTCGCTCGCTGTGGTCCGCCGGCGACCTGCGCCGGGCGCGCACCCAGCTCGAGCGCGCCCTGGAGATCCGCCTCCAGCTCCTGGGCCCGAACGATCACCGAACGATCGCCACGCTGAGCGCGCTGGGGTCGCTCCTGCAGTCCCAGGGCGACCTGGCAGGGGCGCAGTCGGCCCTGGAGCGCGCGCTCGAGCTGGCCGAGGTCACGCTGGGCGGGGAGCACGCGGACACGGCGGTGATCCTGACCAACCTGGCCTGGACCCTGCGCTTCGAGGGTGACCTGGCCGGCGCCAGGGCCCACCTGGAGCGCGCGCTGGCGGTGTCAGAGCGGACGCTGGGCAGCGACCATCCGCAGACCGTCGGCCGGCTGGACGGACTGGGTGTGCTGCTGCGCGAGCAGGGCGAGCTGGCCGCCGCCAGGAGCTACGCCGAGCGCGCGATGGACGCGCTGGAGCGGACGCTCGGCCCGGATCACCCGCGCACGCTGGTCGCCATCAACAGCGTCGGCCTGCTCCTCCGGGAGCAGGGTGACCTGGACGGCGCGCGCACCTACCTGGAGCACACGCTGCAGGTGTCGGAGGAGACGCTGGGCTCGGACCACCCGGACACGGCGACGGCCCTGGACCACATGGGCACACTGCTCCAGGCCGAGGGCGACCTGGAGGGAGCCCGCCAGCACATCGAACGCGCGCTCGTCATCAGGGAGGGGGCGCTGGGCCTGGACAACCCGGCCACGGGGAGCAGCTACAACAACCTCGGCATGCTGCTCCGCCAGCAGGGCGACCTGGACGGCGCGCGGCAGTACCTGGAGCAGGCGCTGATCGTGTCCCAGCGCGTGCTCGGCCCCTACGACCCCCAGACGGCGACCAGCTACAACAACCTCGGCACCCTGCTGCTCGACCTCGGCGACCTGTACGGCGCGCAGCCGCACCTGGAGCGTGCCCTCGCGATCCGGGAGCAGGGCCTCGGCGCGGACCATCCGGACACGGCGACGAGCCTGGCCAACGTCGGCGCGCTGCACCTCGCCTACGGCGACCTGGCCGGCGCCAGGACCTACATGGAGCGGGCGCTGGAGATCCGCGAGGCGGTGCTGGGGCTGGAGCACCCGGTCACCGCGACCACCCTCCACCAGGTGGGCCGCGTCCTTCGCGGACTCGGCGACGCCCAGCGCGCGCGAGTCCACTTCGAGCGGGCGATGGCCATCCGCGAGCAGGTGCTGGGACCGGACCACCCGGACACCCTGGCGAGCATGACCGAGCACGACGAGCTGGTCAGGGAGTTGGGCGGCCGCCGTTCGGCATGGCCGCCAGAACCACTGCCGGAGTCGGAGTACTTCGAAGAAAAGCCGTAGGGGACCGGCCGGGCTCGACGGGCCAGAACGCGGCGCCTTGCGCCCATCATCGGCTAGAGCGAGGAGGCTGACCTGGAGGCGCTGCTTGGCCCCGAGCGGCCCCATGGGGCCGCTCGGAGCCGCTTGCCTCAGCTCAGCCGGCCGTCGGGCTCGGGCTGGCCGTCGGGCTCGCGCCCGAGGAGGTGGGCCCGACGAACGTCAGGTCGTAGATGACCGCGCGGCGCTGACCCGTGTCCTGCAGGAGCGGTGTGATCTGCAGGTCGTATCCGGCACCCGCCGTCAGGCCGCCGGGCACCGTGAGGGTCACCGTGCGCTGCTTGCCGTCCAGGGTGGCCTGCGTGGCCACGCCCCGGATGCCGATCGAGCCCGGCTGGCTCACGGTGGTCGGGTCCAGGTCCGAGTCGAAGACCACCTGGACCTGACCGTTGGCCACGACCACGCTCACCACCTCAGGGCCCGCCGCGAACGACGTCCGCGGGGTGTCCGCCACGGAGTGGATCAGCATGTGGCCGCCGGCGTCGGGCGTGAGGGTCAGCGTCTCGTCCACCGCCGTCTGCACCGATCCGTGGGCCAGCACCAGCCGGACCACGACGCGACCGGGCTGGGACAGCAGGACGGAGTAGCGGGCCAGGGTGATCTGCGGGTCCGCGTAGATCAGCGTGAGGCCCTTCGAGAACACGTCCCTGCCGGCCGCATCCAGGAACGCGAGCGCCTGGTCGGACTGGCCGTTCTTGCGAGCGAGCATGAAGCCGCTGATCACGTCGTCCTGGCTGACGTTCGCCGCCGGCGTGACCGCCACGCCGGGCACCGCCCCCTGGAGCCTGGCCACCCACAGGTCGTTGCCCCTGCGGTAGGAGAACACCCCGTTCCCGCCCGGCGCCCAGTCGGGCTGGGCGAACGAGCCGGCCTGCAGCTTCCGCGCTGTCGCGCCGCCGCCGTCCGCGTACTTGACCAGGTACAGCCACGACGCCGTGGAGACCAGGAACTCGTTGCCGCGTGACCACGTGAGCCCGGTCACACCCGCCAGGTCGACCAGCTTCGAGGCGCTGGCGGACCCGGCATCCGCGACGGCGATCCCCGCATCGGTCGGGTAGGCGTAGCGACGAGCGTCCTGCGACCATGCGCCCGGCCCGGTGGCCGGCCCGACCAGCGTGTCCCTGCCCGACGCAAGGTCGATCAGGCGCACTCCGGACGGACCGACGTAGGCGAGCCGTTCG
>DASYBH010000188.1:0-4150 GCA_036500885.1 Candidatus Dormiibacterota bacterium | reverse complement strand
CCGAGTCGATGACCACCGCTGACCTGGGACGGCCGTCCGGGGTGCCGTTGGCGGTGCCCTGGGCGGCGATCTGCTGCAGGGTGTCCAGGCCGCCCGTGATCTGGGCGAACGGCGTGTAGGCGGGCGGCAGCCGCGTGTCCTTGTAGACCAGGAAGAACTGGCTGCCGCCTGTGTGGGCCTGGCCGGTGTTGGCCATCGCCACGGTGCCGGCGGGGTACGTGGCGCCGTTCAGGTTCTCGTCGGGGATGGTGTAGCCGGGGCCTCCGGTCCCGGTGCCGGTCGGGTCGCCGCACTGCAGGACGTAGATGCCGGCCGTGGTCAGCCGGTGGCAGGGGCTGTGGTCGAAGTACTTCTGGCTGGCGAGGTAGGCGAACGAGTTGACAGTGTGCGGGGCCCTGGCCGCGTCGAGGGCCAGCGTGACGTTTCCGCAGTTGGTCGCCAGCACGGCCGTGTACCTGGCCTGCGGGTCGACCGTGACGGCCGGCTCGGCCGGGAAGCGGACCCCGGCGGGGTTGCCCGGCGCCGGCGCATGGCAGAGCGACGCCGGCGCTGCCGTCGCGGTGGCCGCCGGCGCGGTGGGAGTGGGGGTGCTGGACTGGTTGGCCTGGTCGCCGCTCCCGCTCGAGCCGCAGGCCGCTCCGGCCAGCAGCAGCCCGAGGACGAGGATGCCGTGAGCCGGTCCGCGGACCTCAGCCGTCCGTCGGGATCGAGACGTTCTGTGTTGGACGACCGCCATGCGCGCTCTCTCCTCAGGTTGGGATAAGGAAGACGATTCGCCCCCCCTGACCCCCCGGCAGATGAGGGGGGGAGGTAGGCGCCAAGTGTAGCCAGCCGGGCTCCCGGGACGCATCCTGCTACCGTCGACCGCAGGTGGCCCGGCGGCCCGGGATCGGACATCTGACCTCGAGGAGGGGGGAACGCTATGGGGATCGACGAGCTCGTTCGACTGCTCGAGGATCGCGACGTCGGCCTCTGGTGCAAGCGCGCCGCGTGGATCGTCGCGATCGCCAACACCGTGGTGGTCGTCTTCCAGCTGCTCGGCCTGCTGGCCCATCCCGACGTGACCACGCTGCCGATCGCCCTCCTGTCGACGCTGGCCGGCTACGTGGTCACGACCGCGTGGTACTTCTTCGTCCTGTACGCGCTCGGGGCGATCGTGACGCACCTGGTCAAGTCGTAGTCCAGGAGCTTCTTCACAGGTTGTGGCGATGACTCCGGGCGGGCTCATCTGGGGGGACACCCCCCCGGAACGGCCGCTGGAAAGCGGCCGGGGTCCGGAATCGGTCAGTCGGAGTCGCGGCGGGTGAATCGAACGATCTGGCGGCGCGATCTCTTGTCGGGCGGGCCCTTGACCTGCTGCATGCCGGCCGCCAGCGTCCGCTGCTGCTCGGCGAGGGCCTGGCGCTTGGCGACGCTCGCCTCGGTCTCCTGGTAGAGCGCCAGCGCCGCCGTGGCCGGGCCGCGCTGCTCGGCCAGCGCCAGCACCACCAGCTCGACCTCCTCCGGGCCCCGCCGGATCCGGACGCTGTCGCCCGCCCTGAGCGGTCGGGCGGCCTTCACCCGGTCGCCGTTGACGTGCACCTTGCCGCCCTCGACGGCCTCGGTGGCCAGCGTCCGCGTCTTGTAGAAGCGGGCGGCCCACAGCCACTTGTCGACGCGAACACGATCCGCGCCCTCAGCCTGACTCACCGAACGAGCGTAGCGGGAATTCGAGGCGAACGGTCGTCCCCGACCCCGGCTCGCTCCGGGCGTCGATCGTACCGCCGTGCGCGGTGACGACGTCGCGCGCGATGGCGAGGCCCAGACCGGAGCCGCGGGAGCCCGGCGCCCTGACGAACCGCTCGAACACATGCGGGAGCAGGTCGGGCGAGATGCCCTCCCCGGTGTCGGTCACCGCCATCTCGATGCCGCCCGCCAGCGCCCGGACGCGGATGCAGACCGCTCCGCCCGCCGGCGTGTGCCGCAGCGCGTTCGACACGACGTTGCCGACCACGCCGCGCATGCGGGCCGGGTCCAGGTCGGCATGGGGCAGGTCCGGGTCGGTCTCGGCGGTCAGCGCGACGCCGCCTGCCTCGGCCTGCGCCTGGAAGGCGGCCACCGCGTCGTGCGCCAGCGCCGCGAGGTCGACCGGTTCCAGGGCGAGCACGAGGCTGCCGGCGTCGGCGAGGGCGAGCGTCCGAAGATCCTCGGTCAGGACCTCCAGCGTGCGCGCCGCGTCGATGATCGGGCTCACGTGGTCGGCGTCGCCGGGGTAGACGCCGTCGGCGATGGCCTCCGCCTGGCCGCGGATGACGGCCAGCGGCGTCCGCAGCTCATGGGTCACGTCGGCGAGGAACGTGCGCCGGCGCTCCTCGTTCGCCCGCAGCCGCGCCGTCATCGAGTTGAAGGCTCTGGCGACCGACCGCAGCTCGGGTGGCCCGTGCTCGGGGACGCGCGTGGAGTAGTCGCCCACCTCGATCCGGCCGGCCGCCCTGACCAGCTCGCGGAGCGGCCAGATCAGCCGCCGGATGCCGCGCACGCCTGCCGCGACCACGATCGCCACGCCGAGCAGAACGGCGAGCGAGGTGACCTGGACCGCACCGGCCACCTGCACGATCCCCAGGACGCTCGCCGCCAGCCAGGCCGTCAGCGTCAGGGCGGCGGTGGCGAAGACGATCGCGGCGGCGAGCAGGCAGCCGATCCGCCACAGGAAGCGTGGGCCGAATGGCCGCCGGCCGCCGCTGCGGGGCGGCCAGGGCTGGTCCTCCGGCCACCACGGCGGCCGGCGCCACGGTCGTGGTCCCGGGTGCCCCGGGCGTGTCATCCGTGGCCGGGCTCGGCGAACCGATAGCCGACGCCGAACACGGTCAGGAGGTAGCGAGGCGACCGCGGGTCCGGCTCGATCTTCCTGCGGATGTTCTTGACGTGTGCGTCGATGGCCCGCTCGTAGGAGTCGACGGCGACGCCCCTGACGGCGTCCAGGAGCTGCGCGCGCGTGAAGACGCGGCCGGGCTGGCGGGCCATCGTGGCGACCAGCTGGAACTCGGTCCGGGTCAGGTCCACCCGGCGGCCCGCGACGCGGGTCTCCATGCGCGGGACGTCCAGCTCGACGTCCTCGCCGACGCGGACCACGTCGGTCAGATGCCGCAGGCCCTCCGCGCGTCTGAGCACCGCGCGAACGCGAGCGACGAGCTCCTTCGGGCTGAACGGCTTGGTCAGGTAGTCGTCCGCGCCCAGCTCCAGCCCGACGAGCTTGTCGGACTCCTCGGTTCTCGCGGTGAGCATGATGATCGGCACCTCGCCGTCGCGCCTGAGGGCGCGGGCGACGTCGAGCCCGTCGAGGCCGGGCAGCCCGAGGTCGAGGACGACCAGGTCCGGCCTGCCGGTGCGCGCGGTTCGCAGCGCCGCCGGACCGTCGGCCGCGGTCAGCACGCTGAAGCCGCTGTGCTCCAGGTAGTCGCGGACGAGCCGGACGATCTGCGGCTCGTCGTCCACGACCAGGATGGTCGCCACGGTATCCATGCTATGTGCCGAAACGCCATGGCCAGGGGCGGGACTCGTCCCGCCCCTGGCACCGGCCTCATCCCTGCTGCGGGCCGGACGGCGCCTGGCCGGACGGGGCCTGCTCGCCGGGCGAGCGTTGCGGCCAGCCGTGCCACGGGTCGCCGGGGGCCGGCGGGGTCGTGCCCGCGAACCGGCCGTAGCCAGGGCCGCCCGGTCCCCAGCGCCTGCCTCCCCGGAAGACGAGCAGCAGCACGAACAGCAGGAACAGGAACGGCAGCAGGCCGAAGAACCCGAAGCCGAAGAAGTGCGGCGCGTAGTAGTAGGGGGGCGCCGCTTCGGCCGGCAGCCTCGCCGCCAGCCCGGCCGCCCAGCCCGCCTGGTACGAGAGGACCCCGACTATGGCGGAGACGACCGCCGTCGCTCCGACCCAGATCAGTGCCAAACCGCGTCTCATGACGTCGCTCCTTGTGGTGAAGAGGTGGATTCGCTCTGGACTCCATCCTTCCGCCGAGATGTGAGCGACCTGTGAAGGAGTGGCGAGCACCCCGTGGAGATAACGGCAAGTGACAGCCAGGTTCAATTTGGCCCCTCCCCCCTCGCGCGAGGGGGGGGAGGGGCCAGAACATGCGCCGCTGGGCGGCCTCGACGAGGCGGCGCACGGCGTCAG
>DASYBH010000187.1:0-9650 GCA_036500885.1 Candidatus Dormiibacterota bacterium | reverse complement strand
CTGCTCGCCGAGCTTCATGATCGAGCCCTTTCCGTAGCTGCGCTCGATGTGCTGGATCGCGGTGCTGAGTGCCTTTTCCTTTTCCACGGTTCCTCCTGCCGGTGCGCTGGGGCTGCGTTGCGTGTGCGAATGTGAGTCTGGACTCCTGCCGGCTCGGGGTCAAAGTCCTTTACAGGGCACGCGGCCCCCGTGGGATTGACAAGCGGAGTGGGGTAGATTGTACGAACGGGCGTTCGCGAAGTCAAGCATCCCCTCCAGTGGAGTGAGGGACGATCGCCGAGTACGATGACCGTCGAGACTATCTTAGTTGGTATGACAATCCTCTCCGACGCCGCCCGGCGGGCGATCGAGGCGCCCCGGCTGGCGCACCTGACGACGCTGAATCCCGATGGCAGCCCGCAGGTGACGGCCGTGTGGGTCGGCCTGGACGGCGACGAGATCGTGAGCGGGCACCTCAGCGAGCACCAGAAGGTTCGCAACGTGGCCCGCGATCCGCGGGTCGCGCTCACCATCGAGGCCGAGGGCAGGACGAACGGCCTGGACAATTACCTCGTCGTCTACAGCCGGGCCCGAGTCGTGGAGGGCGGCGCGCCTGAGCTGCTGCAGCGGCTCGCCGAGACGTACCTCGGCCCGGGCGTCAGGTACCCGCCGATGGACGACCCGCCGCCTGGCTACGTGACGCGCATCGCGGTCGAGCGGGTCGCCGGCATCGGTCCGTGGAGGGCGCCGGGGGAGGTCTGACTCCGGTCAGCCGCCCGCCAGGCGCCGTTCCAGGCGGTCCAGGACCGGGATGGGATGGCGCTCGGCAGTCAGCGCTGACTCTCGAGGTGGGCGAGCAGCAGGCCGAGCGCCTCGCTGACCGCCTGCCGCCGGTTCGCCCACCGGTCGCCGTGGAAGACGAGCCGGCGGCCCTCGCCGCCGGCGGGGACCGCCAGCCAGATATGGGTCAGCCCGACCGGCTTGTCCGTCCCGTCCGCCTCCGGCCCCGCGATGCCGGTGATCGACACCGCCAGGTCCACCCGCAACGCCCGCAGCGCCCCCTCGGCCATCGCCCGCGCCACCTCGGCGCTCACCGCGCCGTGGCGCTCCAGCAGGTCGCCGGGCACGTCGAGCAACCGCTCCTTGATCTCGTTCGAGTACGCCACGACCCCGCCCTTGAAGTACGCGGAGCTGCCGGGCTGGTCGGTGATGGCCGCCGCCAGCATGCCGCCAGTGCAGGACTCCGCCACGGCCAGCGTCAGGCCCCGGCCGGCGAGCCGCTCGTGCAGCCGCCGCACCAGCGGGTCTACGGGCGACTCCGACCCCGGCGCGCCGCCACCGGCCGGCCGCGGCACCCTGCCGACGACCGCGCGGAAGCGCCAGAGGTAGTCGAGCCCGCTGGTCACCGTGAAGATCAGGGCGAGCGCGACGGCCACGGTCGCGGGCAGGCCGAGCGCCGGGTACGGCCGCTGCAGGATCAGCAGCAGCACCGCCGCCGTCTGGAGCACGGTCTTCGTCTTGCCGAACGGCGTCGCGGAGATCACCCTGCCCTGCGACGCGCTCAGGGAGCGCAGCACCGTGATCAGCAGCTCGCGGCCGAAGATCACGACGACCACCCACGCCGCCAGCGCCCGCTCCTGCACGAGGACGATCAGGACCGAGAGGATGAACAGCTTGTCGGCCAGCGGATCCAGGAACTTGCCCAGCTCGGTGACCTGGCCTCGCCGCCGCGCCAGGGTGCCGTCCAGCGTGTCCGTGAGCGAGGCGGCCACGAACACGGCCGCCGCCAGCTGGTCGTGATACGGGAACACGACGACGAGCAGCACCATCAGCACGGGGATCGCCAGCAGGCGGCTCGCGGTGAGCACGTTGGGCAGGTTCATCACCGCCATCTCTGGGCTGAGGGTAACGGAGCCGGCGCCCACCATCCCGGCCCGAGCGCGGCAGAGGCCCAGACGAATGATCCGAATTGGGCTGAAGGTGCTCGACGGGCCTCAACACGCACGAAGGGATTCGAGGTCAGCCCTCGGCGCTCTGGCGTCAGCCCTCGACTCCGACCCGCTCCAGCAGCTCGTCGACGTCGGGCAGGTTCATCAGCACCTCACGCGACTTGCTGCCCTGGTAGGCGCCGATGACCCGGTGCTCGGCCAGCTGGTCGACGATCCGGCCGGCCCGCGAGTAGCCGACGTTGAACTTCCGCTGCACCAGCGACACCGAGGCCGCGCCCTCCGCCGCCACCGCACGGGCGGCGCGGGCGAACAGCGGGTCGAGGCGGCGCTCGGAGCGGCCGTCCTCCACCGGGGCGCCGGCGCCCGGGTCCAGCACGCCCTCCAGGTAGCGCGGCTCGCCCAGGCCCCTCCAGAAGCCGACCAGGCTCTCGACCTCGCGGTCCGAGATGAACGCTCCCTGCAGCCGGGTCGGCTTGCCCGCGTCCACCGGCTGGTAGAGCATGTCGCCGCGGCCCAGCAGCTTCTCGGCCCCGACCGAGTCCAGGATCACCCGGCTGTCGACCTGGGAGCCGACCGCGAACGCGATGCGGGAGGGCACGTTGGCCTTGATCAGCCCGGTGATGATGTCGGTCGACGGCCGCTGCGTGGCGATGACCAGGTGGATGCCCACCGCACGGGCGAGCTGCGCGATCCGGCAGACCAGCTCCTCGATCTCGCCGGCGGCGACCATCATCAGGTCGGCCAGCTCGTCGATCACGATCACGACATAGGGCAGCGACCGCGCCCGCCTGGCGACCGCCCGCTCGTTGTAGACGGCGATGTTGCGGACGCCCTCGTGGGCCAGCAGCTTGTACCGCCGCTCCATCTCCGACACGGCCCAGCGCAGCGCGGCCGCCGCCTGGCTGGGCTCCACGATCACCGGCACCGCCAGGTGCGGCAGCCCGTTGTAGCCCTGCAGCTCGACGCGCTTGGGGTCGATCATCACCATGCGCAGCTGGGCCGGCGCGACCTGGAGCAGCAGGCTGCAGATCAGCGTGTTGATGCAGACGCTCTTGCCCTGGCCGGTGGCGCCCGCGATCAGCAGGTGCGGCATCCGGGTCAGGTCGCCCGAGATCGGCGTGCCGGCGACGTCGTTGCCGAGCACGACGCCCAGCAGGTGGCGACCGCTGGTGAAGCCGGCGGCCTCGACGCCCTCGCGGATGGTGACCAGCGTGGCCGCCTTGTTCGGCACCTCGAGGCCGATCGCCGACTTGCCCGGGATTGGCGCCTCGATCCGGAGCGGCGAGGCGGCCAGGGCGAGCGACAGGTCGTTCTGGAGGGAGACCACCTTGCGCACCTGGACGCCAGCCGCCGGCTGCAGCTCGTACTGGGTCACCGCCGGCCCGGAGTTGACGCCGATCACTCGCGCCTGGACGCCGAACGTGGCCAGCGTGCCCTCGATGATGCGGACGTTGCGCTTGATCTCGTCCTGCATCCGCTCCTTCTTGGCGATGGTGCTGTCGAGCAGGCTGAGCGGTGGCAGCTTCCAGTCGACCTCGGGCTCGTCGTCCCAGTCGCCGACGACGACCTCCACGCCCTCGCGCCTGGCGGGCGCCTCCTCCGGCTCCCGGCCGGCGGGATCCTCGACGGCCGGCTCCGGCGCCCACGCCGGCGGCGCGGCCTCGCGCTCGGCGCGCATCCGCGCCGCCGCCAGGGCGCGTTCCTCCTGGGCTTCGTGCCCGTCCGCCGCCCAGGCGGGGACGGCCTCCGGCGCCGGCGGCTCCACGACCACCGCGCCGGCGGCGGCGGCAGCGGCGGCGGCCGCGACAGCCGCCGGCGCCGGCATGGTCGCGCGACCCGCCGGCTTCGCCTCCGGCTCCGCGTCGGGAGCGGGCCGCTTGACCAGGGCCTCCAGGCGCCGCCGCTCGGCGTACGCCGCCCGCGCCGTCGCCACGACGGCGACCAGCACCGTGCCGAGGCTGAACCGGAACGTCACGATCGCCGCGACCAGCAGGACCAGCGACAGGATCAGCGCCGCGCCGACCGCCCCCGCGACCCCGGCGACCACGCGGTCCACCAGGTGGCCGACCGCGCCGCCGGCCGGGGCGTCGGCGACGCCCAGCAGACCGAGCAGCGCCAGCGCGCCCACCGCGCCGGCCCCCAGGTGAGCGCGACGCAGCGGCGGCGGCGTGGGCCAGATCCACAGCCCGCCCAGCGCCATGGCGGCGCCGACCGGCAGCGGCCAGCCGAACCCGAAGGCGCCCAGGACGCTGGCACGCAATTGGTCCGGCAGCGGACTACCGCCGACGAACACGCTGACCAGGCAGAGCAGCCCAGCTCCAGCGACGATCACCCCACCCACCTCACGAGCCTGCGTCGGTGTGAGCAACGGGGTCGTGGGCTTCTTCGAGGCCCGGGCCCGGCGCGCCCGGCTCGACGAACGCCGGGCTGTGGAGCCACCGGAACGAGTGGATCGAGCAGTGGTGCGACGCAATGCTGAAACCAGACTGCTGGCGAGCCGATTATATCGGCCCAACTCGCCAAATCGACGCTCTCTCGGCCCCGACGCCGGAGGGCCGAGTACGTAGGAGCCAGTGGCTCCTACGTGGGCGGCCTCTCGTCCTCGACGTCGTCGTCGTCCTCGTCGTCGTCCTCGTCGGATGACGACGAGTCCCAGTTGTCCACCCAGTCGGCCAGCAGCGCCTGCAGCACGAGCTCGTACGCATCGTCACTGTGCTCGGTCGTGGCACGGCCCGCGGCGGCCGCCGCGTCCTGCACGAACCGGCGGAGGTTGGTCTCGTCGTCCGGCTCGAGACCGTCGGTGCCGTTCTCGACCGCGTCGCGGAGGACGGCGGCGAGCACCGCCCGATACGTCAGCTTGCGCCAGGTCAGCGGCGAGCCGGCGGGCACCGAGTCGACGATGCGACCCGCCACCTCGACCAGGGTGGACAGGTCGCCGGCGTCGTCGGGCGACTGTTGGGTGGAGGGCCGGTATGGCGTCATGGCGGCAAGGATAGGCGGGGCGCCCGCCCAGAGGCCCGTCCGCTCAGCCCGGCCTCGGAGCTCGGTTCAGTCTCAACCTCCGATCAGAGCTCGGTCAGCAGCGGGATCACCATGGGCCGCCGCCGAGTGCGCTTCCACAGCACTCGCACCACCGCGTCGTGGATCGCCTCCTGCAGCAGCGTCGGGTCGGGCCGGCGGCCGACTCCGGCGACCGCCGCCACCACCGCCCGGCGCGCCTCGCCCAGCAGCTCCTCGGACAGGTCGGGGTCGATGAAGCCGCGCGTGGTCAGGTCCGGCCCGGTGCGCAGCGCGCCGGTGTCCCTGTCGATGCCCACCGTGGCGACCAGCATCCCGTCGCTGGCGAGGTGCCGGCGGTCGCGCAGCACCACCTGCTCGACGTCGCCGATGCCCAACCCGTCGACGAAGACGAAGCCTGCCACGCTCTCCTCCCCGGCGGTGATCGACTCCGGGGTCAGCTCGACGATCCGCCCGTCCTCCAGCACCAGGACGTTCGCGGCGGGCACGCCCTCGGCCACGGCCAGGTCGGCATGATGCCGCAGCTGCCGGTACTCGCCGTGCACCGGCACGAAGAAGCGCGGGCGCACCAGCCGGAGCATCTCGCGCAGCTCACCCCTGTGCGCGTGGCCGGACACGTGCACGTGCTCGAACTCCGGGTAGAACACGCGCCCCGCACCGTTGCGGTACAGGTTGTCGATCGTGTGGTGGACAGAGCGCTCGTTGCCAGGGATGGGACGGGCCGAGATCACCACCCAGTCGCCGCCGCGCACGTTGACCACCGGGTGACGCCTGGCGGCGAAGCGGGACAGGGCCGACAGCGGCTCGCCCTGGCTGCCCGCCGTCAGCAGGACCAGCCGGGGGTCATCGGTGACGTCCTCGAGGCGCGAGACCAGGCCGTCCGGCACCTCCAGGTGGCCGAGCTCCCTGGCGGTGCTGAACGCGTTGCGCAGGCTGCGCCCGGCCAGCGCGACGCGGCGGCCGTGCTCGGCCGCCAGCCGCACCACCAGCTGGATGCGGTGGATGTTGGACGCGAAGGTCGCGACCACGATGCGGCCTGGCGCATCGTCGAAGATGCGCTGGAAGCGCGGCAGCAGCTCCCGCTCGGAACCGCTCACCCCCTCGCGCTCAGCGTTGGTCGAGTCGCTCAGCAGCAGCAGGACGCCCTCGTCGCCGAGCCGCCGGAAGCGCTCGACGTCGGTGCCCCGGCCCCACGGGGGATCCTGCTCCAGCTTGAAGTCGCTGGTGTAGACGACGCGGCCGACCGGCGTCTCGATGGCCAGCGCCGCGGCGTCGGGGATGCTGTGGCAAACGGGGATGGTCTCGATGCGGAACGGCCCGAGCTGCACGCGGTCGCCCAGGCGCACCGCGCGAAGGTCCGCCTCGCGCAGCACGCGATGCTCGCGCAGCCGCGGCTTGGCCAACCCGAGCGTGATCGCGGTGCCGTAGACCGGCACGTTGAGGCGCTTGAGCAGGAATGGCAGGCCGCCGATGTGGTCCTCGTGGCCGTGCGTGAGGAAGATGCCCAGCACCCGGCGGCCGGCGTCCAGCAGGTACGCGGGATCGGGCAGCACCAGGTCGACGCCCAGCATCTCCTCGTGCGGGAACATGAGGCCGGCGTCCACGACCAGCACCTGGCCTTCCCATTCAAGGGCCCACATGTTCAGTCCGACCTCGCCGAGGCCGCCTAGAGGGACGTACCGGAGCCCACTCAACCCTCTAGATCAGCGGGAGCTGCTCCGGTTCCGGCTCCCGCGCCTTCGCCGCTGCCGGCTCACCCGCCGGCTCGGTCTCTGGCGCCGCAGGGGCTGGCGCCGGAGCCGGCGCGGGGGCCGTCAGCAGCCGGTCCAGGTACTCGCGCACCCGGTCGAAGTCGCGCTGCAGGTCGGACAGCAGGTTCCCGTTGTGGAGCGCCGCGGCAGGGTGGTAGCAGGGCATGAAGGCGACGCCCGAGCGCATGAAGATCTGGCCGTGCACGCGGGAGATGCTGCCGACCCCCGGCAGCATCCTCTCCAGCGCGTGGCGACCGAGGATCAGCACGGCCTTGGGCCGCACCAGCGCGAACTGCTGGCGCAGGTAGGGCAGGCAGGCCTCGGCCTCGTGTGGCATCGGGTCGCGGTTCTGCGGCGGCCGGCACTTGAGCACGTTGGTGATGAAGACGTTCTGACGGCTGAGGCCGATCTGGCCGAGCAGCGTGTCCAGCAGCTTGCCGGCCGCGCCAACGAACGGATGGCCCTGCACGTCCTCGTTGAAGCCCGGCGCCTCCCCCACGATCATGATCTCGGAGGGCATGGGGCCGGTGCCGGGGACGGCCTGCGTGCGGGTCGCGTGCAGGCCGCAGAGCGTGCAGGCACGAATGCGCGTATGGAGCTCGGTGAGCTCCGTGGAGGCGTTGTTGCTCGTCACGCGGCTAGACGTGGGCCTGGGTCCGGAACGAGATCAGGTCGCCGGCCGCCCGCACGACCGCCACGACCCGGTCGAGATCGGCCTGCGGCAGGGGCACCAGCGGCAGCCGGAACGGGCCGGCGGGGAAGCCGAGCGCGTTGAGCGCCGACTTCACCGGCACCGGGTTGGGCTGAGTTGTCATCAGAGCCTGCATCGCCGGCAGCAGGGCGAGATGGATGCGCCGCGCCTCCTCGGTCCGGCCGGCGGCGAACGCCTCGATCATCGACTTCATGGCGCGGCCGGCGAGGTGCGAGATCACGCCGATCATTCCATATCCGCCGACCGCCATCACCGGCAGCGTGAAGTTGTCGTCGCCCGACCACACCCTGAAGCCGGCGGGCGCGCCCGCGCTGACCAAGCCGATCTGGGTGATGTCGCCGCTGGCCTCCTTGACGCCGATCACGCCCGGGAGCTCCGCGCACCGCAGCGTCGTCGCCGCGGTCATGTTGATCGCGCTGCGCGCCTGGATGTTGTAGAGGATGACGGGGGCCACCTCGGAGAGCGCGCGGAAGTGCTGGTACATGCCCTCCTGCGGCGGCTTGTTGTAGTAGGGCACGACGCACAGCACGGCATCGGCTCCGGCCGTCATCGCGCGGCGGGAGAGCTCGACCGAGTGGCGCGTGTCGTACGTGCCGGTGCCGGCCACGACGGCGCGGCCGGGGATCGCCTCGCGCACCACGCGGACCAGCTCCAGCTTCTCGTCATCGGTCACGGTGGGTCCCTCGCCGGTCGTGCCGGCCACCACGACGCCGTCCGAGCCGTCCTCGCAGAGCTGGCTGGCCAACCGCTGCGCCGCATCGAGGTTGACCGAACCGTCCTCGTGGAACGGCGTGATCATCGCGGTCAGGAGCCTGCCGATCTCAGGCATGGTGCACCTCTCTCAACCTCCCCCCTTCACCTGCCAGGGGATCAGGGGGGGCAGGTCGTCTTCCTTTCTCCAGTCGTACGTCCAGGAGGCCCAACTCGAGCGCGCGCTCCGCGATCTGCACCGCGTTCAGCGCCGCGCCCTTGCGCAGGTTGTCCGAGACCACCCAGAGCACCAGCCCGTGACGGGTCGTCGGGTCGCGCCGCACGCGCCCGACGTACACGTCGTCGGTCCCGGCCACGCCGGCGGGCGTGGGGTAGTCCTGCTCACCCGGGCCGTCCATGACGGCGACGCCGGGGGCGGCGCGCAGGACCGCGCGCGCCTCGTCGACGCCGAGCTCGCGCTCGGTCTCCACGAACACGGCCTCGGCGTGGCCGACCGGCACCGGGACGCGGACACACGTGGCCACGACCGGCAGGTCAGGCGCGTGCAGGATCTTCCGCGTCTCGTTGACGATCTTCACCTCCTCCTCGTTCCAGCCCTCGTCCTCCATCGTCCAGCCGCCGGGGACGACGTTCATCGCGAGCTGGTGCGGGTACTCCCGCACGGGCGGCGCCTGGCCGGCGGCCACCGCGCGGGTCTGCTCCTCCAGCTCCTCGACCAGCGCCTTGCCGGCGCCGGAGGCGGACTGGTAGGTCGCCACGACCACGCGCCGCAGGCCGGCCGCCTGACGCAGCGCCTCCAGCACGACGGTGAGCGGGATGGTGCAGCAGTTGGGATTGGCGATGATGCCGTCACCGGCGCGGAGGTCGTCCGCGTTGACCTCCGGCACGACCAGCGGCACGCCGTCGACCAGACGCCAGGCGGAGCTGTTGTCGATCACCAGCGCGCCGGACGCCGCGGCAATGGGGGCGTAGGTGCGCGACGCGCCGGCGCCAGCGCTGAACAGCGCCACGGCGATGTCGTCGAACGAGCGCTCGTCGAGGGCCTCCACCGGCACGCTCGAGCCGTTCCAGGCGACCTGGGTGCCCGCCGAGCGCTCCGAGGCCAGCGCCTTCAGCTTGGCGACAGGGAACTTCCGCTGCTCGAGCACGCGGAACATCTCCTGGCCGACCATGCCGGTTGCGCCGACGACGGCAACGTTGAGTTCTCGGTCTGGGCTCCACATGTGCAGGAGTTTACCGTTCAGTCGCGCGCGTTTCCTCCGGGGCCGCGAGCCCGAGCAGTGCGTCCAGCCCGCGATAGAAACGCCGATCGGCCACGACGCGCCTGATCGCCAGCAGGACGCCGGGCGCGTAGCACTCGCGGCTCGTCGTGCGGTGCGCCACGGTGAGCGTCTGGCCGGACAGGCCGAAGATGACCTCCTGGTCGGCGACCACGCCGGGCAGGCGCACCGAGTGGACGGCGACGCCACCCTCCTCACCGCCGCGCGTGTGCTCCATCGTCACCTTCTCGGGCCGGTTGTGCGCGAACGC
>DASYBH010000186.1:0-7753 GCA_036500885.1 Candidatus Dormiibacterota bacterium | reverse complement strand
ACAACCTATCAACGAGGCACTAATATAAGCGCGTAGTTCGCAGGCTAATGAGCCACAGCGACGAAGGGGGATAAGTCCCCGCTTCGCGGCAACATTCACCCCCCGTGCGCCGGCTTTGCCGGCATCCACCCACGCTGGACGGAGGTCCCCTCAGGGGGGCCTCCGTCGCATTCTCTCGCCAACCATGCAGGTGACAGCACCCCGCGCCACGAGCACCGAGGTCCACCTGCCGGAGCTGGACCTGCTGCGCGCCACCGCACTGCTGGCGGTGGTGTTCATCCACGCCGCCAGCTGGGTCACCGGCGGGGACGCGCCCGCCCAGCAGGGCCCCTACGCGGGTGCGATGGCGCTGGCCCGCTTCTCCGTGCCGGCCTTCGTCCTGGCCAGCGGCCTGGCGCTCCGCCACGCGTACGGCCGGCCAGCCGACGCCGGCGCATTCCTGCGCCGGCGGGCGCTGCGCACGCTGGCCCCCTGGCTGGCCTGGGTGCCGGTCTACGCGGTGATGGACCTCATCTACGGCAAGATCGCGCCCAACCCGCACGACGTTGTCGTGTGGCTCGCCTATGGGCCCGGCCACCTCTACTTCCTGATGCTGGTCGCGCAGCTCTCGCTGCTGTTCCCCTGCCTGCCCAGCGGACGGGCGCGGCTGGCGGGCCTGGCGGCCGGCGCGCTGGTGATGCAGGTGGCGCTCGGCGTGGCGCGCACCTACGCGCCGCTGCCGACCGGACCGCTGAGCTGGCCGATCACGAACCTGCCTCAGATCGAGGCGCCCTTCTGGGTCGGCTGGTTCCTCGTGGGTTGCGCGCTCGCGGCGGACTACGAGCGCGTGCGAGCGCTCTCGTGGCTGTGGCCGGTGGCGCTGCTCGTCGCGGTGCTGGGAGGGCTGGCCGTGCTGGCCGAGGCCACGGTGGTGCCGGGCGACCCGTCACGCCAGGGCACCGCCGCCTTTCTCTGGCCCTCCCGGCTGCCGGCCGCGCTCGCGGTTGCCGTGCTCCTGCTCTGGGTGGGCAGGGAGCTCGCTCCGCATGCCCACCGGCTCTGGACCGTGGTGCGGGCTCTCAGCCGGCGTTCGCTGGGCATCTACGTCATCCACGTCGCGGTGATCGAGGCGCTGGCCCACACCGCTCTGATCGGACTGCCGCCACCGCTGCGGCTGGTGGTGCTGATGGGAGGCTCGCTGCTCATCCCCTACTGGCTGACGGGGGTGCTCACCAGGACCAGCGCCGGAGCGCTGGCCCTGGGCGAGCCCGGCAAGGTCAGGTGGCGACCGTCCGGCGCTGGCTGAGGATGCGGATCAGAGAGGCGACCCCGAGCGCGATCAGCGGGTAGATGACGATCGCGACAAGGGCGGCCGGCTCGAACACGAAGGTGCTCGCGCCGGTCACCGGGAAGACGCCCCGGAACGGCGCCACGAGCGGTGCGCTGACGCCGTAGACCAGCGTGACGAACGGCGAGGCCGTGGACGCGCCGAGCAGCTTCAGGACGAAGCGCAGGCCGGTGAGCACGTCGATCACGCCGGCGACGAACCAGACGAGCTGGATCATGCGCACGTACGTGGGCACGGACGCCCGGTTCAGCGGCTGGACCGGCGCCGGTTCCACGGGTCGTACCAGCTGCACGGGCTCATCGGTGAAGCTGTCGCGAAGCGGCGGTTGATATGACATGGCTGATAGCATATTGAATGAACACAACTTAGGAGGATATCCGCGCCATGAAGGACAAGATCCTCGGCAAGATGGATGAGCTCAGAGGCCGGCTGACCGGCAACCGGGGCGCTCAGGTCAGGGGCAAGGGTCGCCAGGCGGTGGGCGAGGTCAAGCGCGTGGGCAAGGAGGCCGCCTACGACGTCGAGCACCCTCGCCGACCGGCGGAGCCCGACGAGCCTCGCGCTTAGCCTGGACGCGATCCTGGCTCACAGCACCGGCATCGGCGCTCCGTAGAGTTTTGTGCATACGAATCAGCGCCGGCGCCGGTGTCGCCTTTTGCCAGGAACCCGCCAGGCCGGCCACTGTGGAGGAAACCGATATGCCGAGAGTGCGCAACCTGCTGATCGGCGGCGTCGTCGGAGCGGCGGCGGCCTATTTCTTCGATCCCGAGCTCGGGCCGGCCCGGAGGGCCAGGCTGCAGGACGAGCTCGCGGCACGGCTGCGGGAGGGGAGGCGGTCCCTGGACCACGCCGCGCGGCAGCTCCAGGAGCGGACGCAGGGCGTCATCGCCCAGCTCGAGGCGAGCCCGAGGGCCGACGATGACCTGACGGTGCTCAGCCGGGTCGAGAGCGTCCTCTTCGGGATGCCGGGCTTCCCCAAGGGATCCATCGACGCCGAGGTGGTCGGCGGCCGGCTGGTGCTGCGCGGCGAGGTGGCCAGCGAGGAGCAGGAGCGCGAGATCGTGGAGGCGGCCAGCCACATCCCCGGCGTCGCGGCCGTGGAGAGCCTGCTGCACCTGCCGGGCGCTGAGGCGCCGACGAAGGCGGCCGCTCGCCAGGTCCAGTGACGGACGTGGCGGGCTGAGCCACGGAGGCCCAGCCGGGCGCGGTTCATTCGGTGCGCACGGTGCCTGATTCGGCGAGCGTCGATATCCTTCAGGCGGACGTGACGCTCCTTCCCACCGGCGCGCAGCACGACATCAGCCACGGCAATCAGGTGGCGACCGTGGTGCAGGTGGGCGGCGGCCTCCGCCGGTACGAGGTGGACGGCTTTCCGGTGGTCGACGGTTACGCCGCCGGCGAGATGGCCAGGTCGGGCCGCGGCCAGGTCCTCGTGCCCTGGCCGAACCGGCTGGCCGATGGCAGCTACGAGTTCGGAGGCCAGACGCTGCAGCTCCCGCTCGGTGAACCGGAGCGGCGCAACGCGATCCACGGGCTGGTGCGCTGGAGCAGCTGGGACCTGCTGGCGAGCACGGCATCGACCGTCCGGATGGGCCACGTCCTCTGGCCGCAGGCGGGCTACCCGTTCACGCTGCGGCTGGAGCTGGAGTACGAGCTCTCGGACGCCGGCCTGCGGGTGACGATCCGCGCCGAGAATGTGGGCAGCCGGCCGGCTCCCTATGGCGCGGGCATGCATCCCTACGTCCGGGCTGAGCTGGGCGGGATCGACGGCGGCGTGCTGCACCTCCCCGCCGAGCGGTGGCTGGAGACCGACGAGCGCCGGATTCCGACCGGCCGGGTGCTGGACGTGGACGGCACCCCATATGACTTCCGGCGGCCGCGCCTCCTCGGCGACACGGCCATGGACACGGCGTTCACGGGCATCATTCGCGGTGCCGACGAGGTGGCGCGCATCGAGCTGCGAGACGCCGGCGGCCGGTGCGTCACTGTGTGGATGGACGGCCACTTCGACTACCTGATGGTCTTCACGGCCGACCCGCTGCCCGGCGACGAGCGCCGGCGCAGCATCGGCGTGGAGCCGATGACCTGCGCCCCGAACGCCTTTCGGAACGGCCTCGGCCTGCTGGTCCTGGAGCCCGGCCAGCAAGTGTCGGGCAGCTGGGGGATCTCGCTCACCTCTGGATGATTGATTCCGAATTGGTCTGAAGCACGAAGCCACAAAGAGCACGAAGACGCACGAAGGTTTCGAGGTCAGTCCAAGCGCTCCAGCCGGTCGGCAGATTCAAATTCCTTTGTGCGTCTTCGTGTCCTTGGTGCCTTCGTGCTGCAATTCATTCAGATCATTGGCCGCTCGAACGGGCACCGCCCACCGGATTCGGAACCTCGTCTAGATCGTCAGGTGTTCGTTGACCGCGCGCACCTGGTCGCCCAGCTCGGGCACCTCGACCACGGTCACACCCGCCTCGCGCAGCTCCTCCGCGCCGCGGCAGCGCACGAACAGGTCCGGCTCACGGAGGGCGAACACCACCCGCCGGATGCCCGACGCGAGGATGTGCCGGGTGCACGAGAGCGGCCGGGAGCGGCGTACGCTGCACGGCTCCAGCGAGCTGTAGAGCGTCGCCGAGGGCAGGCGCGGATCGTCAGCCGGGATCCTGGCGAGCGCTGACTCCTCTGCATGCACGTGCGGGTCGGTGTCCCGCGACCAGCCCTCGGCGATGACGCCGCCAGCGGCGTCGACGAGCACCGCGCCGACCGAGAACGCGCCCGCGGCGGGGGGGCAGCGGCGCGAGAGGTCGATCGCGGTCAGCAGCCAGTGGCGGTCGCGCGCCCGCTCGGTCAGGGCGTAGCGCAGCAGCACGACGTCGCCGATCGGCCGCGCTTCGAGCAGCGCCATGCGGTGGCCGGCGTCGTGCGGGAACGCCGCCTCGCCCACGAACCGGGGCGCGCGGCGGTCGCCGACCAGGAAGGGGGCGATCGCGAGATGGAGCTCGTCGGCAAGGCCCGCGGACAGGAACTCCGTGAAGACGGCGGTGCCGCCCTCGACGAGCAGCCTGCGCACGCGGCGCCGGGCGAGATCGTCAAGAACGGTGGCCAGCGTGACGGGATCCCCGGCCGCGATGACCGCGGCCACCGGCCCGAGCCGCTCACGCAGGCCCGGCTCGACCGTGGTCGGGCAGTACACCAGGCGCTCGGCGCCGGCGGAGGTGAAGAGCCGCAGGCCGGGATCGAGGTCTCCGGAGGCCGTGAGGACGACCCTGAGGGGGCTCGCCGGACGGCCGTCCCGCAGCCGCTCGGCGCGCCGCGCCGGTGACCTGACCAGCAGCCGCGGGTCGTCCTGCCGGACGGTGCCCGCTCCGACCATGATGGCGTCCGAGGCGGCGCGCTCGCCGTCGACGCGGTCGAGGTCCGAATCGTTCGAGAGCACCAGCCGCTCGGGGCCGGCGTCGTCGATGTACCCGTCGACGGACATGGCGCAGCTCAGGGCGACATAGGGCGCATCCACGGTGCCCACGGCCCGAGGTTACGGCTCGGGCGCCACAGGCAACGTCAGCGTGAAGGTGCTGCCACGACCGGGCTCCGACTCGACCTCCACGTCGCCGCCGTGGCGGCGGGCCAGGTCGCGGGCGAGGTACAGGCCCAGTCCGGTGCCGCCGATGCCGGAGGTCTGCTGCGTGATCACGCGTCCGAACCGCGTGAACAGGAGGCCCAGGCTCTCGGGCGCGATGCCGACGCCCTGGTCGGCGACCGCCACCTGTGCCCGTCCATCCGTCACGGTGCAGGTGATCCGCACCTCCCCTCCGTCCGGCGAGTACTTGAGCGCGTTGTGGACGAGGTTGGTCAGCACCATGCTCAGCCGGGATGGATCGCCCATCACCATGACCGACCGGCCAGGGGTCGAGGTGATCAGCCCGTGCCGTGGGTCCGCCAGCGGCTCCAGCGACCGCACCGACTGGTGGACGATGTCGCGCAGGTCCAGCGGCGCCAACCTGAGCTGAAGGGCGCTGTCCTCCAGGCGCGCGGTCTCCAGCATGTCGTTGATCAGCCGGTTCATGTCGTCCAGCTTGCCCCGCAGCAGCGGCAGGACAGAGCTCACGTTCGTGTCGACGGGACCGAGCGTGCCGTCCTCGATCATCGAGATGTAGCCGCGCACGACCCCCAGCGGCGCTCGCAGCTCGTGCGATGCCAGCTTCAGGAAGTCGGTCTTCAGCTGCTCCAGCTGCATCGCCTGCTGGATCTGCTGCCGCAGGCCGGTCGCCTCCCGGTCGCGGAGGTCCGCAAGCGCCTCGTCGGCGAGCCGGTGCTCCCAGACCAGCGCCGCGGCGGCCGCCGCCGCCCGCAGCACCCAGAGGTCCTCCTCCGTAAAGCCGGAGCGGCGCGTCGACCCGTACACGCCGACCGCCCCCAGCCGCCGCTCGGCCGCGCGCCACGGGATGGTGATCCTGCCCGCCTCCCACACGACGAGGTCCTCGAAGACGACCCGGTCGATCACGCGACCGCCGCCGCGCCGGCACTGCGCGCCGCCCAGGCTCACCAGGTCATCCGCCGTGAAGCCGAATGCGCCGGCCTGTGGCGACATCGTCTCGGTGGCCGGGTCGTGCAGCCAGAAGGCCACCTGCCTGGCCGAGACGAGGTCGGCGATCGTCGCCGTCAGCCCCTCGAAGAACGCCTGCACGTCGGCCTCGCCGTTGAGGTGGTGGACGATGCCGCCCAGCACGCCGAGCAAACGGTGCTGCGCCTCCTGGATCCGCGTCCCGGCGCGCGCCTGTGCCGTCACGTCCACGGCGAAGCTCAGGACGTGCGTCACCTGGCCGGCCGGGCCCCGCACGGGGAAGTGGCTGATGTTCCAGTAGGCCAGCCGGTGCGTCGGTCCGTCCACGTCGAGCTCGTGGTACGCGGCGGAGCGCCAGTGCACCGGCAGGCCCGTGTGCGTCACCTCTCGGTAAGCCGCTCGGATCGCCGCCCGGTCGCTCCAGGCGAACAGGTCCGGCAGCGAGCGCCCCTCAGGCGGCCGGCGGGTGACCGACACCCAGCGCCGAAACGCATCGTTGCAGTACACGATCGGGAGGTTGTGCGTCGCCTCCACCAGCACGATGCCGGCCGGATTGGCGTTGAGAAGCTCCACCAGGAGATCAGGATCACCGAGTCCGAAGAGGACGGGCGACAGTGCGCTGGCAATGCGGAGTGGGTCGGGGATCCGTGATGGTACAGGCATCGGCCACTTCTAATTACAGGTATAAAGCGCAATCACATTATAGTCATGATGGCGTAAAAGTTGTACGGTTCAAACGTAGACGCACGTCAGCCCGCCTCCTCCAGCGAGATCAGCGCCTCACGCCCCGTCGCCGCCTGCGCCAGGAGCACCTCGACGGCGGTCAGCACGTCGCGGGTTTCCAGGCCGTTCAGGCGCTGATGACCGGATTTCGCGCGATCACCGGTGCCGTTGCCGGCGACGTCCTGGCACCCCATCAGCGTGTGGGGGATCATCCAGGGTCGCCAGCGGGGCGCGGGTACGACCGGCGCGAAGACGGAGATCACCGGCGTCCCCACCGCCGCCGCCAGGTGGGCGGGACCGGCGCCGCCGCAGACCACGACCTCGGCCGCGGCCAGCACTTCCGCGAGGTCGGCCAGGTTGGTGCGACCGGCCAGGTTCAGCACCTCGGGGCGTGACCGGCCGGCGACAAGGGCACAGAGGTCGGCCTCGTCCGAGGAGCCGGTGACGACCACCCGCCGGCCCCAGGAGACGAGCAGGCGCACGAGCTGGGCGTGGCGCTGCGGCGCCCAGGCCCTGGCCGGTGCGGAGCCGCCGGGGTGGACGACCACGAAGGGCATCCTCCTGGCGACCTCACGTGGCAGGCGGCCCATGCGGGTGACGGCCAGGCGACCGTCGTCGCCGGGCGGTGTCCGGAAGCCCATTGCACGGACCAGCGACAGCGAGCGCTCCACCTCGTGCATGTCCTCCGGCGCCTGGTGACCCACGTCCAGCAGGGAACCGGCGTACTCGGCGGAGACGGCGCCCACCCGGCCCACGCCCGCCATGCGCAGCAGGAGCGCCAGCGGCAGCGGGCTCTGCTGGAGCGACGTCAGGACGACGCCCACGTCCACGCGCATCATGGAGATCTGGTCGACGAACGCGGTCACGGCCTCGCGGCGGACGGGGCGGGGCTCCGGATCGATCCACTCGGCCGGGTAGACGATCAGCTCGTCCACGCCGGGCAGCAGCTCGGCGGCGGCCGCACCGCGGGGTGAGCACAGCATCGTGACCCGCCGCGACCCGGCCGCGACGGATCGGACCGCGGGTCCCTGGAGCAGGACGTCGCCGGCGCCGTCCTGCCGGGCCACCAGCGTGTGGGGCTGGCCCAGCAGGCGGGACGGCGGCACGGGCGGGTTCACCGCGCCTCTCCCAGGAGTACGCGCCTCGCGGGACAT
>DASYBH010000185.1:0-13357 GCA_036500885.1 Candidatus Dormiibacterota bacterium | reverse complement strand
TCAGACCGCTGTCCGACCTCGGCGCTGATCAGCTCTGGGGTACAACCTGGACCGACTTTGCCAGGCGGCGCCAGCCAGAGTCGCCAGTCAGGATCACATCCGCGTCCAGCACGTTCCCGGTCGCGATCACCAGCGCATCCGGAAGCCGCAGCTTCGAGTGGTGAGCTCTGAGCTCGGCCGCCTCCTCAGCGATGTGTTCGCTGAGAACCACGACCTCGGCCAGCAGCGCGCGGATGGCTTGCTTGGCCTCTTTCGAGCGCCCGTGACGTGCCGGTCCGACCAGACTCTCGGAGTACGCGGAAGCGGGGATCTTGAGGTCGTCATCAGCGTGGCTGCGGAGGGCGGCTGTCATCCCTGAATGCAGCGCATCCGCCGGGTCGAACAACGCGATGAGGACGCTGGCGTCGAGGACGATCAGCGCCATTCGTCCCGAAGGCGATCGAGGTACCCGGGCTCGTACACGCCGGGCATGCTTCCGGCCATCGCCTCGATAGCCCGCAGCCGGCGCTCGGCGAGTCCCTCCTCCCGGGTGAGCACGATGCGATTTCCCTCCGCCTCGACCCGGAACTCGTCTCCCGGGACCAAGCCGAGCGCCTCGACGATACGGAGGGGAAGCGTGATCTGTCGCTTACCTGAGATTCGGGTGAAGCCTCGCTTCCTCGCCGGCTTGACTCGATCTTTCACGAGTCAAGCTTACCGCATTTATGGACCGCGCTGACTACAACGGGACGTTTCCTCTGCCCCCCTCAGCGGATGCTGCGCCGCGTCTCCACCGCGAGGTCATCCGGGTAGCAGTACATCCATGCCTCGCCGGGCTCGTAGGACGCGATGATCGGATGTTCGGTCGCTCGATTGTGCTTCGTGGCGTGCCGGTTGCGCGACGAATCGCAGCAGCCGACGTGACCGCAGGTCATGCAGAGTCGCAGGTGGACCCAGCTGTCGCCCATGGCCAGGCACTCCTCGCAGCCCTCGGGTGTGACCGGCTGCACGGGTTCCACAAGCTCGAAATGGGGGCACGGTGCTTGAACGGCCATATCTCCACACTACATGGCCAGGCGCCTCAGGACAAAGTCCGTGCCGCCACGGCGGATCGCCCGGCCGAACGAGCGGGATCCAGGCGGTAGTGTTCCGTGGCATGGCCGACCTCGCCAGCATCGCGGACCACTGGAACGCCGCCGCGGAGTCGTTCGACGCAGAGCCCGATCACGGGCTGCGCGACCCGGCAGTCCGCGCCGCCTGGGCGCGCCGTCTCGACAGCTGGCTGCCGCCGGCGCCGGCGGACGTGCTCGACGCCGGCTGCGGGACCGGCTCGCTCGCGCTGCTCGCCGCGGAGGCCGGCCACCGCGTGACCGGCGTCGACCTCTCGCCCCGCATGGTCGACCTGGCGCGGGCGAAGCTTGCCGATATGCACGCGGAGCTGCTGGTGGGCGACGCGGCGGACCCCCCTGTCGGCGACCGGACATTCGACGTCGTGCTCGTCCGCCACCTCGTGTGGACGCTGCCAGACCCGCACGCCGCGCTCGCGCGCTGGGTGGGCCTGCTGCGGCCCGGCGGCCGGCTCGTGCTCGTGGAGGGCCGGTGGAGCGGCCCGTCGACGGCCGGGCCGTACGCGGAGGGCGCCGGCCTCCTGCCGTGGTCCGGGGGCGTCACCGCGGACACGCTCAGCGATGCCGTCGCGCGCCTGGTGACCAGCCATCGGGTGCAGGCGCTCGGCGACCCGGCGCTCTGGGGCCGCCCGGTCCAGGACGAGCGCTACGTGCTCATCGCCGGCCGATAGTGGCACGGTCAGCCTGACTCCAGCGGGCTCGGAAGGCTGCGCCCGCGCCCTGAATCGGGCTCTCAGCGGGGGCCGACCCCTCGGCGCCGGCCGCGGCGACCCGCTTCCGGCTGCCGGCGCGTGGCGGCGGCGGGAGCCTGCGGGTCGTCCACCAGCAGTCCGTCGCGAAGGGCCACGACGCGTGTGGCCGTCCCCAGGAGCTCGAGCTGGTGCGACGACACGATCGCGGTCGCACCGGCCGCCACGTGCTCGCCGACGAGGGCGGCGACCACCTCGGCGCTGGCGGCGTCCAGCGACGCGAACGGCTCGTCCAGCAGCAGCAGCGAGAACGGACGGGCCAGTCCCAGCGCCAGGGCCACCCGCTGGCGCAGCCCGTGGCTCAGCTGGCCGGGCAGCTGGTCCACACGCTCCGACAGGTCGAGCCGCTCGATGACCTCCTCCGCGCGGGCGCTCCAGCCGTGGGGATCGTGCAGCCGGGCCACGTACTCGACCAGCTCACCCACCCCGAGGTCCTCGTACAGCACGGCGGTGTCGGGCACGAACGAGACCAGCCGGCGTGCCTCGAGCGAGCCGGGGCGCTCGCCGCACACGCTGACCTCACCGCCCGACCGGTCGAGCAGTCCGGCCGCCAGCCGCAGCAGCGTGGACTTGCCGGCGCCGTTGTGTCCCGTGAGCGCGACCAGTGTGCCCTCACCGGCGCTGAGGTCGAGCGGGCCGAGGGCGCGCGTCCCCCCGTACTGCTTGACCAGGCGCCTGGCCACGAGCGCCGCCGTCAACTCTCGACCGTGAAGAGCTGCACGGACCGGAGCAGGAGCAGCACGAGCGGCATCGTGACCGCGACCACGATGCCGGAGGTCACGGCCGGTCCGATCGGGTCGCCGCCCCCCTGGGCCGCGGCTCGGACGATCAGCACCGGCACGAGCCCGAGAATCGCCAGCGACGGCGGGGCGGCGACGTTGATGACCGTCATGAAGGCGGCGATCCCCAGCTGGTCCTGCGGCATCTCGCTCCATGACACGTCCGTACGCGCGCGCACCGCGCCTCCGCAGACGGCGGCGATCGCGGCCGGCGGCAGCAGGATCCCCGCCGCGACGAGCACGGCGAGAGGCGGCCGCAGGCCTGCCAGGGCCGCCAGCGCGACGAGGCCGATCGCAACCGCGCCGACGACGGCGGGAGCCAGGTGGCGGACCAGCAGGGACGCCCGGCCCACCGGCAGCGAGTCCGTGAGGTCGGGCCGGTCCGTCTCCTGCGACCACGGCTCCAGCACCTCCAGCGCGACCGCATAGGCCAGGGCGCCCGCCACGACCAGGAAGTAGCTGGCGCCCGCCCAGGTCAATGCCAGGGCTGCCGCGATCGCCAGGGCCATGGCCACGAGGCGGACCACGCGAGCCAGTGGCCACCTGAGCAGTGACTGCCAGTGCCGGCGCCAGACGCTGTCGCCGAACCATGGCGGCAGCCGCAGCCAGGGCCGGGTGCGCGGCGCCTCCTCGGCGAGCTGGTGGCCTGCCCGAGTCAGCGAGCGAACGTCGCGCGTCGCGGCCGCGAAGCGCAGCTGGGCGACCAGGCCCGCCCGGCGGTCCAGCGCCTCGACGGGCGTGCCGGCGACGGCCGCGAGCCCGGCCGCCACCACCAGCGCGACAGCCGGGAACGCCAGCGCCGCCAGCGGGCTGCGCTCGAGCGGCCAGATGGCGACCAGTCCGAGCCAGCTCGCCGGAGTGGCCGAGGTCCCGGCCAGCAGGTCGGCGACCGCCAGCGCGACCAGCGCCAGCCAGCACGCGTTCACCCAGCGCTCGGGCAGTCGCCGGCCGGAGACGATCATGGCGGGCGCAACCGTGAGGGCGCCCACCAGCGCGCCGGTCGCGGCGCCCCCAGCGCACCACGCGGGATAGCCGCCCGGCAGTCTGGCGGCGGTCAACAGGCCGGCCACGCCGCCGGCGACCGCTCCCATGCCCGCCGCCCTGCCCAGGCGCCGGAGCGCCGGCGGCAGCAGCACGGCGCGCCGGCTGACCGGCGCCAGCAGCAGGTGCTGGACGTCCGCCCCGTCGATGTCGAGCGGACCGCCGCGAAGGCCCGAGCGCAGGCTCAGGCCCACGAGCACCGCGACCCCGAGACCCGACGCGGCGGCGCCGTGGCTTCGGACCAGGTCGAGCACCCGTCCCTCGATCGGCGGTCCGCCCACCAGCAGCCAGAGGCCCAGCGCCGCGTAGCCGACGAGGAGCGCGATCACCTCCGCCCAGGCGACGACCTCCCAGCCACGAGGCCTGCGCCGGCCTCTCGCGCGGCGACGGCGCAGGTCGCGAACGACCGACTCAGCAGTGGGGGACGCGGCCACTGCTGAACTGTACCCGCGAGAGCGACACCTCCTCGGCTGGGGGCGGCGCGCCCGTGGCCGCCTACCTGACCTGGCAGCTGCCGATGGGCGGCGTCCTGTCCGGCGGGATCGTCGAGACGACCTCCTCCTTCTGGCCGTTGATCCTCGCGATGTAGCTGGTCATCGTGCCCTGGTGGTCCGCCCCGCTCATGGCGAACGACCCTCCCGGGAAGTCCGGCCCCTCGGGCGCCTTCAGGCCCTGCAGCGCGGCGATCAGCTTGTCGGTGTCCTTCCTGCCGGTGAAGCCGGAGGCGATCATGGCCAGCTTCAGGCTCGTGATCGTCGTGTAGCCCTGGTAGCCGCTGATGCCGGGCACCGCCCTGAGGGGCCCGCCCAGGGTGTTCTGGACCGAGGAGTCCTCCTTCGCCAGCTGGGCGCGGAACGCGCGGTGGTAGTCGAGGTCGTACCTGTTGTCGGAGGGGGAGTCCGACAGCGCGTTCGTCACCGCGAGGCTGCCGTTCACCACGTCCGGGTAGACGCCCGCCCAGCGCTCCTTGCCGAAGACCCCGACGACGGGCATCTTCCTGTCGATCCCGAACTGCTGCATCGACTGGAGGCTGCGGAGCACGTCGGCGCCCGCCTGGGTGTTGATCACGCCGCTGACCGAGCCGTCGGTCGGGATCCGCGTGATGTAGGGGTTGACGTTGGTCTCGTTGAGCGGGATCGGGATCTTCGTCGCCAGCTCGCCGCCCGCGGCCTGGAGGCCGGCGGTGTAGGCGTTCACCTGAGACTGGCCGTAGGCGTAGTCGGAGTAGACGATCGCCCACCGCTTGCCGTACGCCGTCACGATGTACTGGCTCAGCGGGATCACGCCCTGGCGCCCGGCCGGCGTGACCCGGAAGCTGTACCGGTTGCACTGCCTGGCGCTGAAGTCCTCCGACAGGCAGCCGGTGGAGGCCATGTAGACCACCTGCAGCCTGGGCGCGAGGTTCTGGATGCCCAGGCACTCCGGGCTGAAGATGCCGCCGACCAGGACGTCCGCGTTCTGCTGCTGCACGAGCTGCTGCGCCATGGTGACCGCCTGGGCCGCGTCGCCCCTGGGATCGACGTACACGGTCTCCAGCCTGTGGCCTCTGATGCCGCCCGACGCGTTGATCTGGCCGATCGCGAGGTCCGTGTTGGTCCGCATCTCGGCGCCCTCGATCGCCGACGAGGTGCCGCTGTCGACGAGCACGCCGATCCTGATGGCTGGCCCGGTCGCCGCCTGGGTCGTGACGCCCGGGCTCCCGCCGCACGCGATGGCGGCAAGCAGGCTGGCGGCCGCAACCGCGGGTCGCCGCCATGACCCGCGCCGCAGCGGTCCCCGCGATCTCTCGGACATCGCTCCTCTCTCCTTCTCCTGGTGGTCGAGTGCCCCGCCCCTCGATGCTATGGGCGCGGGCATGCCCTGTCCAACGGCACGTGCCGATCGCACCGATCGGGCGCGCCGATGGCCCACCGTGTTGCGGAGCGCTCGCCGCTGCTGTTGCTCGCCAGCGGACAAAGAGGTAGGCTGCGTGACGTAAAGCCCCACAAGTCGAATACGTGGGGTGGGGGTGAGTAATGAACGAAGGGCATCGCCCAAACCGCCGTCTGCGATTGCAAAGACGTCTGCGGGGCTGGTCGCAGGAGGACGTCGCAGCCGGCCTGTACCGGATCGCGAGCGCTCTCGGCGAGGAAGAGCCTGGCGTGGACGCGACCATGGTCAGCCGCTGGGAGCGCGGCACACGCCACCCTCGGCCCCGGTACGTCCGCCTCCTGTGCCGGCTCTTCGATCTGCCTGCCGAGCAGCTGGGACTGGTCAGGGAACCGGAGCTGAAGGTGGCGCCGCTGCTCGCGGACGACCGCCTGGAGGCCGACGAGACCGGGCGGCGCGACTTCATCGATACCATCGCGGCGGTGCTCGGGGCCGCCTCCGTGCCCCCGTTCCTGCGCCAGGCCTCCGCCGGCGCGGAGTCCGTCCCGCTGGAACCCTGGGAGCGCCTGCACCGGGCCCTCAACCGGCCGGGCCACATCGACATGGCGACCATCGAGCACCTGGAGCGCGTGACCCGCGCGCTGGAGAGCCTGGAGCCGACCGCCATCAGCTCCCGCATCCTGCTCGGGCCGGCGACGGGCCACCTGGAGGCCATCACGACGCTGCTCCAGGCCCCGCTGCAGAGCCGCATTCGAGCCCGCCTCTGCTCGCTCGCCGGTGAGACGGCGGCCCTGGTCGGCTGGCTGCGCTGGAACCTGGACGACCAGCACGGAGCGTCTGTCTACTTCCGCACGGGCCTGCGCGCGGCTCGGGAGGCGAACGACCGGGCGCTCGGCGCATACCTGGTCGGCGCCGGTGCGTGCCGCCTGCCGCCGGGGGAGGACCCGCAGAGCACGCTGGAGCAGCTGCGCGCCCAGACGCAGGGCTTCTGCCAGAAGGACGCCTCGCCCGCCACCGGGGCATGGCTGGCAGCCAAGGAGGCCGGCGCATGCGCCGAGCTCGGCCGGGAGAGCGAGTGCCTGCGGGCCCTGGACAGGGCAGCGGAGCTCGTGCACAGGCTGGACCGCGGCGACGTGGACGGCCGGCCGCGCTTCACCGTGGTCGACCGCGACTGGCTGGCCGGCGAGCGGGGTGTCAGCCTGTCGAAGCTGGGCCACGTGGAGGCTGCGGAGACGATCTTACGGCCCGTGCTGGCCTCGCTCGGTCCCAGCAGGGAGCGCGACCGTCTCTGGCTGCTGACGGCGTGCTCCGGGGTGTACATCGGGCTCGGCGAACCGGAGGAGGCGTGCCGCCACGCCCGCTCGGCGCTCACCGGCGCGATGCGGATGCACCTGGCGCCCATCTTCCATCTGGTGAGGGCCCTGAGCATGCGCCTCGACGAGCACAGGCGCAGCGCGGCCGTCCAGGAGCTCGACGAGGAGCTCCGGGAGGTCGGCGGCATGGCGCCGGCGTAGGTTCTGGTCGCGTGTACGACTCGCGAGGTGCGATGCCGGCGTTCGAACCGGTCGGCGATCACCGGTCGTCCCGCCTCCTTACAATCCGCCAGATGGCCAAGCGATACGAGCGCGCCGAGAAGGTCACGGACCCCGCGCGGCGCTACCAGGCGACGATCACCACCGACCGCGGCGACATCGTGGTCGACCTCGACCAGGAACACGCGCCCGCGTCCGTCAACAACTTCGTGTTCCTCGCCCGCGAGGGCTTCTACGACGGCCTGACCTTCCACCGGGTGGTCGACGACTTCGTGATCCAGGGCGGCTGCCCCGAGGGCACCGGGCGTGGCAACCCGGGCTACCGGTTCGACGACGAACCGGTGATCGGCGAGTACGTGGCCGGGGCGGTGGCCATGGCCAACTCGGGTCCGAACACCAACGGATCCCAGTTCTTCATCTGCACGGTCGACGACCGGCCGAAGCTGGCCAAGAGCTACAACCTCTTCGGCCAGGTGACCTCGGGAATGGACGCGGTCACGAGCATCCGGCAGGGCGACGTGATGCGCAAGGTCGAGATCGCCGAGAGCTGAGAACGGGCCCTCCGCCGCTCTTCGGAGTTTGCGGAGGGCCGGCGCGTGGCACCATCGAACCATGTGGTTGTTCGGACGCGCCAAGACAGAGCTGCCGACGCCTGAGCAGGCGCTGCCCGGCCGGGACGAGCCGATCCCCGTCCCCGACCGGCATGCCGTGCTCGGCGTCACGCTCGCCGGGCCCTACCCGGCGGGCACCGAGATCGCCGAGTTCGCCCTGGGCTGCTTCTGGGGGGCGGAGCGCAAGTTCTGGGAGACCGAGGGAGTCTTCTCCACCGCCGTCGGCTACGAGGGCGGCTACACCCCAAACCCGACCTACGAAGAGGTCTGCTCCGGCCGGACGGGCCACACCGAGTCCGTGCGCGTCGTGTACGACCCGAAGCGGGTGTCGTACCGCGACCTGCTGCGGGTCTTCTGGGAGGCCCACGACCCCACCCAGGGCATGCGCCAGGGCAACGACGTGGGCACGCAGTACCGGTCGGCGGTCTTCGTCCGCTCGCACGATGAGCGGCGAGCGGCAGAGGAGTCGCGCGACGCCTACCAGCAGGCGCTCGACAGGGCCAACCACGGGTCCATCACCACGGAGATCGCGCCCGCCGGCGAGTTCTACTTCGCCGAGCCCTACCACCAGCAGTACCTGGCCAAGAATCCGGGGGGCTACTGCGGCCTGGGCGGTACCGGCGTCGCCTGCCCGACGGGGGTGGTGTCCGCCGACACCTGAGGATGGAATGCGACCGCCGGCCGTACCGGTAACTGCAAGGCGATGAGTATTGACCTAGAGGCCATGCGCAAGATCAACGAGGACGTCATCGCGCAGTTCAGGACGAACGGCGGCGTGATGAAGACCGGCATGTTCGCGGACACGCCGCTGCTCCTCGTGACCACGACCGGCGCCAAGTCCGGCGAGCGCCGCACCCATCCGCTCGCGTACACGACGGATGGCGACAAGTACGTGATCATCGCCTCGAAGGGTGGCGCGCCGACGAACCCGGCCTGGTATCACAACATCGTGGCCAACCCGACGGTCACCCTCGAGGTCGGGAACGAGACCTTCGATGCGAAGGCCAGCTTCCCCAGCGGCGCCGAGAGGGAGCGCCTCTACAACGCCCAGGCGGCGCTGATGCCGAACTTCGCCGAGTATCAGCGCAACACGACGCGCCTGATCCCGGTCGTCGTCCTCGAGCGCACCTGACCAACAGCGCCGCACGGCCCTTGCCGGGCCCTCACACCCGCGAGGGACCCGGCAGGCTCGGCGCCGCCGCCCGGCGCCGGATCGCGAGCAGCTCGAACACCATCCGCGGCACGTCCTGCAGCGGCCGGACCCGGCTGTCCGGTGAATTGCGCCACGCGACAGGCACCTCGATCACCCGGTGACCCAGCCGGCGCGCCAGCGCCAGCACCTCCACGTCGAACGCGAAGCCGTCGGTCCGGCAGCGCTCGAACACCGGGAGGGCGACCTCGCGGCGGAACAGCTTGGCGCCGCACTGGGTATCCCGCAGACCGGGCAGCAGCAGCGCCTGGACCAGCAGGTTGAAGACGCGGCCCATCAGCCGCCGGTCGAAGCGCTGCGGCACCTCGATGCGGGCTCCCGACACGTGCCGCGAGCCGATCGCAACCTCGCAGCGATCCAGCGCCACCACCAGCCGGTCGAGGTCGGCGACCGGCGTGGACAGGTCCGCGTCGATCACCAGCACGACGTCCCCGCTGGACGCCAGCACGCCGGCCCGCACCGCCCCACCCTTGCCCCGATGGGGGAGGCGGAGCACCGCGACCTCCGGCGCCGCCTCGCTCGCAAGGCGTGCCGTGGCGTCCACGCTGCCGTCGTCGGCGACCACCACCTCGAAGGGCCGGCCTCCCCCCCGCAGGTGGGCGATCAGCGTGCGAAGCGTCAGCGGCAGCCGGCGCTCCTCGTTGTAGGCCGGGATGACGACCGACAGCCAGGGCCTTCCCGCCTCGGTCACCGCCGGCACCAGCTCGGATTCGTACATGCCATCGTCACACCGATGACCACACCCCACATTCACGTTCCGCGCACCCCCTTCCACACACAGCGTAGGGTGCCCAGGGCCGATTGGGACGTCGTACTTTCGACTCAGGGAGGTTTGACGATGGAACAGGTGGTTCGCGGCAGGCTCCGGCGGCGGCCTGTCCTTGCAACGGTCGCCACCCTCGCCACGGCCCTGCTCACGGCCTGTGGCGCGGTGGCCGCTGGCCACCCGTCGCCGGCCGGCAACGCCCAGCCCACCGTTGCAAGCCCGCCGGCCGGCCAGCTGACCTCGCCCCAGCCGCCGCGCCTCACCCCGCTGGTCGTCCGCGACCAGGACAACGGGCACACCATCTCGATCCGCGTGGGCGAGCGCGTGGCGGTCGTGCTGGCGAGCACCTACTGGCGGCTGGATGGCAGCTCCGATCCGGCCGTGCTGCGTCAGCTCACCGAGGCCACCATGTCGCCCCAGCCGAGCGGGTGCGTTCCCGGCCAGGGCTGCGGCACGGTCAGCGCGCTGTTCGACGCCGTGGCGGCCGGCCGGGCCGACGTGACGGCAAAGCGCACCAGCTGCGGCGAGGCCATGAGCTGCACCGGCAACCTCGGCCTCTACCGCGTCACTGTCGTGGTGGCTGGGTAGGGGAGCGGGAGCCGGCCGCGACTACTAGTCGCGGTCGGCTTGGGCGTCGTCGATCCGCCGGTGGACCAGCGCAGCGCCCAGCGCGCCGCCGATCACCGCGCAGAAGAGGCTCACCGCGAGCCAGCCGATGCTCTCAGTCACTTGTCTACACCCCCTGCTCCATCACGCGCTCACACTCGCACCGCAGTCCCGCTGGCGGTCACCATCAAAGCCTTCGCATCGCTGCTCACGTCGATCGACTCATAGCCCAGGCCCACGCCGATCACGGCGTTGGCGCCCCGCTCCGCCGCCTCGCGCAGCATCTCGAAGATCGCGGCGTCGCGGGCGTCGCGCAGGTCGACCGCGCGGGCGCCCTCGTGGCAGCCGTCCTCCTCCCTCGGACAGGCCATGACGGCCACGATGTGGCCGAGCCCGGTCACGGCCTCGCCGGTGACGACGCCCAGGTACCACTGCACCGGCCTGCCTTCGATGGCCGGCACCGTGACGACCATCATCGATGCCTGGCCCGCCTGCATCACCGGTGGAGGCGCCGCGCAGCGAGCGCCCACGCGTGGCGCCCGCTGCTGTGGGGGGAAGGAACTACCATCTCAGTCACCGAGCCGCATCCTCGAAACCTGCTCCAGGGTAGGCGCGGCCGGCCCCCCGGTCATCCGGGGAACTACTCACTCAGTACTCATTTTCCGCAGCCTGCGTGGTGACCCACCTCACGAGCTGAGCGCGGGACCGCATCGCGAGCTTGGCGAGGATGTGGCTGACGTGGTTCTCCGCGGTGCGGACCGAGATCGAGAGCCGCTCCGCGATGTCGCGGTTGGAGAGGCCGTCGGCGACCAGGGCCGCGATCTCGCGCTCCCGTTCAGAAAGCGGCGACTCGGGAGTCGGGCGCGTGGCCCGCGCCCGCTCGGGCGACGCTCCGCGGGCGAACGCGATCGCCGTGTCCCGGTCCATCCTCGCGCCACGCTCCCACGCCCGCTGGAACGCGACCTCGCCCAGAACGGCGATCGCCGAGGCCTGGCACCGCTCCGTTCGCTCCCGGTCGCCGCGGTACACGCTGGCCGGCTCGTCCCCCCGCACGGCCGCGGCTGCGCCGAGCAGGGTGGCGGCCTCCTCCGCCCGGCCCTCGGCGGCGCTGCTCCAGGCAAGCCCCTCGATGCTCCAGACCACCATGCGCTCGTCGCCCAGGTCCCATGCGATGCCGAGGCTCTCGCGTCCGAGGCGCCGCGCGCCGGCGTGGTCGCCCATGTCGGCCACCGCGATGGCGAGCGGCAGCAGGGCCCGCTGCCGCAGCCAGCGCTCACCCGCCGCCCGGCACAGGTCCACGCATTCGCGATAGATCGTGATCGCCCGCTCGGCGTCGCGCTGCCCGAGCGCGACC
Source organism: Candidatus Dormiibacterota bacterium (assembly GCA_036500885.1). Classification (GTDB taxonomy): domain Bacteria; phylum Chloroflexota; class Dormibacteria; order Dormibacterales; family Dormibacteraceae; genus CF-161. The sequence goes on along the minus strand of DASYBH010000185.1, from coordinate 1,734 downwards.
CTGGCGGCCTGTGAGAGCGCCGTCGCCAGGCCCTCCGCGTCGCCCGCCTCGCGCGCCAGGCGCACCGCCTCCTCGGTCCGCGCCGCCGCCCCGGCAAGGTCGCCCCTCGCCGCCGTCACCATGGCCAGCCGGCCCAGCGCCGACGCGACGATGTCCCGCCGGTCCAGCGCGCGGGCGAGGTCGACGGCATCCTCCAGCGCCGGGGTCGCCGTCGCCGCATCGTTCTGCAGCATCAGCAGCGTCCCGAGCGCGGCCAGTGCGGCCGCCCGCTGCGGCGACGGATCCGAGGCGCGATCCAGCAGGCTGGTCAACCAGCGCCGCCCCTCGCCGGCGTGCCGCTGCGCGTGCCAGAAGAACCACGTGCCCGCGCAGATCGAGAGCCCGACCGCGGCGTCTTCAGGCGTGTCCTGGCAGTACGTGAGCGCCGCCCGCAGGTTCTCGTGCTCCGTCTCCAGGCGCTCGAGAACCTCACGCTGCGCGGGGCCCCACCAGCGCGCCGCCTCGGCGGCCGCCAGCCGGGCGCACCAGTCGCGGTGGCGCCGCCGCATCGCCGGCTCCTCGCCCGCGGCCCGCAGCCGCTCGCGGCCGTACTGGCGCACGGGCTCCAGGAGGCGGTAGCGCGGCCGGCCGGTCCGGTGGTCGCGCACCACCACCGAACGGTCGACCAGCCCGACCACGCCGGCCAGCACCTGCGAGCGCGCGAGCGGCTCGCCGCCGCACACCTCGGCGGCGGCTTCGAACTCGAACCCGCCGGCGAACGCCGACAGCCGCCGCCAGAGCACCTGCTCCGGCTCGGCCAGGAGCTCATGGCTCCAGGTCAGCGTCGCTCGCAGCGTCTGCTGGCGCGCGGGCCGGCCGTGGTCGTTGGGGTTGGGCAGCTCGAGCTCGCCCTCCAGGTGCTCCACGATCTGGTCCAGGCTCAGAGCGCGCAGGCGCACGGCGGCGAACTCGATGGCGAGCGGAATGCCATCCAGCGTCTGGCACACGCGTGCGACCGCGCTCCGGTTCTCCGAGGTCACCTCGAAACCGGGCAGCGCCGCCTGCGCCCGCTCCCCGAACAGCGCCATGGCCTCCGGCTGGGCCAGCGGGGCGACCTGGTACACCACCTCCCCCTCCAGCCCGAGTGGCTCGCGACTGGTCGCCAGCACACGCAGGTCGGCGCTGGCACGCAGCAGCCTGCCGATCAGGCTGGCCGAGGCCGGGAGCAGGTGCTCGCAGTTGTCGAGGACGAGGAGGAGACGGCGGCCCGCGACGTGGTCCGTCAGCTCCTCCTCGATGTCACCGGCTCGTTCGTCCACCAGGCCGAGGCCGCGGGCCACCGCAACCGGGACCAGCGACGGCTCGGTCAGCGGCGCCAGCTCGACGAGGCGGACGCCATCCGCGTAGACGCGCTCGCACTGGCGTGCGGTCCGCAGGGCGAGGCGGCTCTTGCCCACGCCACCAAGTCCGGTCAGGGTGACCAGGCGACCCTGCATCAGCACCCTCCGGACTTCCGCCAGCTCCTTCTGCCGTCCCACGAAGCTGCTCAGCTCCGCGGGCAGGGACCGTTCGCGCATATCCCCCCGGGTCGCGGCGCTCGTCCTGATTCGCGCCGGCAGGGTGATCGTACCCTGCCGGCACCGGACTCGTGCTCCGCGAACACGCGCCCTCCCCCCCCTGACCCCCGGGGGGGTTCCTTTACGCCGTCTACGCCGTCGCCGCCCGATCCGGCTCCGGGATCGCGACGAAGGTCAG